>JAZRNR010000105.1:0-18279 GCA_045648305.1 Acutalibacteraceae bacterium | reverse complement strand
TAATCTTATTTCTAAGTGTATAATTATAAATTAGCAAAAGTTCTGAAATAATTTGCTGCTTCCGCTCTTGTGACTGTAGACATAGGATTGAAGCTATGTTCTGAAAGGACTTTAAACATAAGTGAAATTGAGTTGATAATTCCCTTAAATCCGTTCTGAGAACCGTTAGCTAAAAATGTAAACACAAGTTTAATTGCACTTACTTCTGAATTGTCATCAGTAGACTCTTCAGTACCGTTAATTATATTGAATGCCTGGTTCAACTGACCGATTGTGAGCGGTTTGTCGGGGCTGAATGTTGTTTCAGTCGTTGCACTCATCATTCCGTTCATAAGTACATACTCAATATCGTTATAGTACTTATAACCCGGCTTAACATCATCAAATTTGTCAGAAAAATCAGGATGCGGAAGAGCTTCAATAATCTTGTTTGCAATATATACGTGACCGTCAGCATCCGGATGGCTGTCAACATATGTTGTACCCGCTGTATCAACGTATGTGTATCCGAACTTTTTCGCGCCCTCGATCATAGGTTTGTTTGCAACTTCCATGATAAGACCTACAATAGCACCTGAAACCACTGCTGAATCATCTCCGGCACTTGCACCGCCAACCGGTTCACCAACAACGCCTTCATAGTCAAAATATTTACCCTTGACACCGTTATCACTCATACCGACAACCATAAGAGTAACATCAGGATTGAGATCATAGATATCCTGAATCATAATATCCCAGTTTTTATAGAAGTTACCGAGACCATATTCAAGAGCTGAAGGGATTTTTTCGAGAAGCTCAGGAAGTGCACCTGCAAGATGAGCAATCTCAACAATAGATTCAATTGTACTTATATCCATTGAGCCGGTATCAACAACGTCCTGAAGCATTTCAATATATTCATCAGCAACGTTTTTCTTTTCAAGAATATCAGCAACAAACCAAGTCAGATATGCACCCCAGTCATTACCGCCGACACCGAGTGTAATAAGATCAGCTTCGGCTATTGCATTTTTATATGCAGTTCTGAACTCTTCACTACCTGCATAACCGACAGCATCAAGCTGGCTGGGATGGAAAAGGTACTCGTCAACTTCTGTAAAATCATCCTCGAGCATATAACGGATTTCAATCGTTCTGAATCCGGGTGCTGCGAAAGCTGTCATTGAACCGTCTTCAACAATTGCATTTGCAAGTACATCTGCATACGAACCCGGTACCCTGTAATAAACAGTTTCCTGATTAGCTCTGTTGAACTCACGGTCATTACCGGTAATCTGATCACGATAACCGCTTGCTACACTGTCACCAAGAAGAAGATAGTTTTTGTACTGTCCCTTATGTAAATTTACCGCTTCGCTGTTAAGATCAGCTGCGAAGCAAGGCATAAATCCTGCACAAAGAGCAAAAACAAGAACAGTTGATAAAATAATTCTAAAAGTCTTTTTCATATTATTCCCCCTGAATTAAACTTTGATAAAATTTTATCATAATTATAAAGTTTAGTCAAGATAGTTAATTTGTATAAATATCAACAGACAAGAAAAATCCCTTTGCCTCTCAGCAAAGGGATTTAATGTTATCTTCTGCTTTTTCTTACTTCTTTGATCTCAAAGCCTTTCTTGATAAGAACACCAAGAGGAATGAAAACAAGGACTGCAAAAATACAGCTGTAAAGGAACATACTTGAAGAAGGAACGATTGTTTCAACCCCGTACTCATTCATATAAGTAACAGCTGAATTACGGCAAGCAATGTCACCCATTACAGGTCCGACAACCATAGGAATAAGAACAACAAAAATCATTCGGATACCCTGGAAAAGACCTTCTTTGCCGACAGGAATAAAGTCTCTGATTGCGGCATTAAGCTGAATTGTAAGCACAAGATAGCCGATAAGTGTTGGTCCTACGCCCACAAGAACGCCTACAAGGTTAGTTGTGCGTGAAAGAATGAAAAGACCAATTACCATTAAAATAACCGCCGGAACAAAGCCGTACGCCTTATTTTTATCGGAAACCTTCATAAGAATTACAATACCTGCAATAAGGAATGCAATAACAAGTACAGCGGGAATAATTACACCTGCTGAAAGGAAGTTGAGTCCTTCATTTGCAGGAAGTACAACGTACTGAAGATAAACGAAAAGGTACGGGAAAAACACCTGAAAAGCAATATTGAAAAGACCAACTGAAGCAAGAGTAAGATACAATCTTGAGTTATTCTTAACAACAGAAGGTCTGAAACCGTAGAAAAGATCGCTCCAGTAGCTTGATTTTGCTAATGTTTCAGGCTCAGCCTTCGGTTCAGGATCCTTCAAAAGGAAGAGTCCTGCAATACCGCAGACGGTAACAATAGCACCAAGTGCAAGGAAAAATACCTGATAGCTGATTGCGCCTGACTGTGCGAATGTGCCGACGCCCATAACAATACCCATTGCAATGAAACCGATAAAAGTAAATGCAGTTTCAACCTTAGGTCTTGTTGCCGGAGAAGTAACTTCAGTAACCCAAGCATTGAATACAGAGTCGTTACTTGTCGAACCCATGAATGTCATTACAGCATCCATTATAATAACAGCCCATACGGTTACCGTAAGTACAGTAGCTGCTTCTGACAAGCCGAAAACAGAGGCGATATTATCACGAGTGATAAAACCAAACAAGCCTGTTATAATACCCCAAGCTATGTAACCTACCGAGATGAAAACCTTACGTTTTTTCATCTTGTCGCTGAGTGTACCCATGATGAACGTGGTAAGAACAGCAGTTATTGCAGAAATAGCAACCATTCGGCTGATTGCTGTTGTAGGTGCCATTGTGCCTGCAATCGCATCTGCTGAAGCACCTGCATAAACAGAGTTATAAAGGAATGTGTTAAAATACATATTTTCAACATTCCATGCTATTGCACCCATAAGGTTAAACAAAAGTATGTTAAACCAAAGGCGCTTAGAAAGTTTATTTTCCATAAGAAACTCCCCTCTTTAATTTATCCTGATAATTATAACACACATTATAAAAAATTCAAACAAAAAAACAAAAAAATCCCGAACACATATGCATTCGGGATTTTGGAGCTACTAAGCGGGCTCGAACCGCTGACCTCATCCTTACCAAGGATGTGCTCTACCACCTGAGCCATAGTAGCTTATCACAACGACAGTTATGATATCATAATCCAACGGCATTGTCAAGATAAAAAGGTATTTAAATTGACATTATACGAAAAAGTGGTATAATTTTTTTATAAACCTATGCGAGGTGTTTTTATGCTTTTGACAATAGATATCGGTAACACAAATATCACTTTGGGTGTATTCAAGGGCGATAAATTACAATTCACTTCCCGTCTTGCTACAGACAGAAAAAGAACCGGCGATCAATATGCAGTTGAACTTCTGAACGTGTTCAAACTTTATGAAGCTCAGATATCAGAATTCAGCGGAGCCATTATAAGCAGTGTTGTTCCCGAGGTTACAGATGCACTTAAAGCAGCTGTTGTGTGTGTTACAGGAAAAGAACCGCAGATTCTTTCTTCGGATATCGGTTCAGGACTTAAAGTTATAAATAATCTCAACGGACAGATAGGCGCAGATATTGCTGCGGTAGCGGTTGCAGCAATCAAAAAGTACCCTCTCCCCTGCTTCGTTCTTGACCTTGGCACAGCAACAAAGATTATCCTTGTTGACGAAACAGGAATGTTTGTTGGCTGTACAATTTCTCCCGGTGTCGGTATTTCGTTACACGCACTGGCTTCAAGAGCATCAATGCTTCCTACTATCAATCTTGAAACTCCTGAATCGTCAATCGGAACCAACACGATCGACTGTATGAAATCAGGTATTGTTTACGGAACGGCTGCTATGCTCGACGGACTTACAGAAAGAATGGAAAAAGATTTCGGCAAAAAAGTTCTTTCAACAGTTGCAACAGGAGGCCTTTCTAAGGAAGTTGTCCGTAACTGCACCCGAGATATTATCTATGACCAAAATCTTATTTTAGACGGTCTCAAGCACATATACGATAACAAATAAAAGGAGGCAAACGCCTCCTTTTATTATTTGCAGAAATTATCTATATATCGGTTGATTGCTTCATCAATAACCTTTATCGCGGCTTCTCTGCCATTTACCTCATCGACAGCTGTTTCCTTGTTTTCGAGGTTTTTATAAACCGTAAAGAAATGACGCATCTCATCAAAAATATGAGCCGGCAGCTGATCGATGTTTGTATAGTTATTATAATTGGGGTCATTTAATGCAACAGCAATAATTTTTTCATCGTTTCTGCCATTATCCATCATAGAAATAACACCAATCGGATATGCTCTTACAAGAGTGAGCGGTTCAAGAGCCTGAGAACAGATAAGAAGAACATCCAACGGGTCTTCATCGTCACCGTAAGTTCTCGGGATAAAACCGTAATTGGCAGGATAATGAGTAGATGTATGCAGGATTCTGTCAAGCATAATAAAGCCGGTTTCTTTATCCAACTCATATTTTTTCTTACTGCCCTTCGGAATTTCAACTACCATAACAAAATCTTCGGGACTGATTCTTTTGGGTGAAATATCATGCCAGATATTAGACATAAAAATTCTCCTTTCGTTAATATCAGTTTACTTCAAGAGTAGCTAAACCGCCATCAGAAGTTTCTTTATATCGTTTTGATATATCAAGTCCGGTCTGTCTCATAACAGCAATAGCCTCATCAAGTGAAATCTTTCTTGTATCGCTGAGGAAACTTGCAAGGCTGACCGAGTTAATTGCACGCATTGAAGCAACAGCGTTTCTTTCGATACAAGGGATCTGAACAAGACCGCAAATCGGGTCACAGGTAAGTCCGAGATGGTGCTCAATCGCAATTTCGGCGGCATATTCAATTTTGTCAAGATCAAGTCTGAAAAGCTCGCCCAAAGCAGCCGCTGCCATAGCACAAGCACTTCCGATTTCAGCCTGACAGCCACATTCGCTTCCGGAAATCGACGCATTGGTCTTGATAAGATTACCGATAATTCCACCGGTAGCAAGAGCGCGGAGGATTTCAGTATCTGAATATCCTCTTTTAAGCTGTTGATAATATAACACAGCAGGCATTACTCCAGCAGAACCGCAGGTAGGTGCAGTTACAATCGTCTGACCGTCAGCATTCTGCTCACTTACAGCAAAAGCGTAAGCACATACTTCACGGTTTTCTCTTGTTTCTGCACTTTCATCAATGTGCTGATGCTGATAAAGATGTTTTGCTCTTTTGTGAACATTAAGTCCGCCCGGAAGAATACCGTCAGCGTACAATCCCTCACGAATACTCTTTTTCATCTGAGACCATACTTCTTCAAGATATATCCATATTGAAGGACCTTCAACTTTTTCAACGTATTGCCAGAGTCTTAAATGGTTGCTTCTGCAATATTCCGAAATAGCTTCATATGAAGAGTCAGGATAAATATATTCAAGCTTTTCAGCAACATAACCTTCCATTTCAATATCGCCGCCACCAACGCTGAGAACCCTTCTTTGGTCAATTTGTTCTCCGTTATGGTATGCAAACAAATCCATTGTATTCGGATGTGCTAAATCCGTAACAATATAATCAAACTCAACTTCACACTTTTTAGGTTCAAATGTTTCAACAATAACTCTGTCTGTTCCGTGTCCGACACCTGTTTTAGAAAGCGAACCATAGAGAATAACTTTGAAACTATCAGCATCTGGATTCTGCTGCATAAAAATTTTACAAGCAGCCTCAGGACCCATAGTGTGTGAGCTTGAAGGCCCTCTGCCGATTTTATATAAATCGCGTAACGATTTCATACTGTCCGTTCTTTTTTTACCGTTAAGAAGCATTTTCTCACCTCGGATATATTTTAGTACACTGAACATAAAGTTTCAAGTGTAAAAAGAAAAAATCTTTTAAATGTTAAAAAGCCGACATCTGTTGATGCCGGCTAAAATTATTTGTTTATAATCAATCGATCTATAATAACTCCGAGTCTTGTATCAAAAAAATCTTTTTTACGCTGTTCTTTCTTTGTGAGCTTTTTCTTTTCAGGGATAGGCTTTCTGAAACGCTGCAAATCACCGTCGTCACAGATAAACGGCTGAGTAAGGCAGATGCCACCCTTACCCTTGAGCTGAGCTCTGACATAGCTGTTAATATTTCCTTCGAGCTCTGTAAGATTAATTACTGAAACAATATCACCGTCAGCTTCAATTACATCAGATTTAATAACCTTACCGTCAGCAATCCATTCAACTGCAGATGCATTGATACCCTTAACTGTGATGGTCTGTTCATCTTCGTTAACATTAATCGACATAACTCTCGGACAAGGACCATGGCCTACGAAATCTTCACCAAGTTCATTTTTAGCATAGCGTGCAATTGAGAAGAAAGTACCCTTTTCCATTGCTGTACGAAGATTCTTGAGAGAGTATTCAGGAAGAATAAAATCCATGAATGCAGTGTCAATTTCGGTTACTCTATGTGCATCACTGTTGCTGAAGCCCCAGACACATCTTTCGCCCTCAGGAATAAGTATTTTGAGGAGTTCATCCCACAGAATACGATCGCATCTGTTCGGTCCGTCATACATATTAAGCACCTCTGTGCCAAGACATGAATGATATCTCCTCAACAAATCTGCAAAGAAATTCACATTTTCAGGTATATAGGCACAGTCAGGGTCTTTATATGCCTTCAGCCAGTCGGTAGGATGATTTATATGAGAAACACCACCACTGTTCTCGATCTTTCTGATAGGATTCTCAAAATCATTTTCCTTGCCGCATATGCCTTCGCAGGAGTCATCAGTAAAATAACCGTTAACGTGATTCTTTACAAGTGTAAACATATTAGCTTCAATTGCATTCGGAACACACTGTAATCCTCTTTTCTTTGTACGAAGGTTATTAAAAGTTTTATGTGTACCGTTAATTATGTTGTGGTACTGCTCAGTTGTAGGATGCTCCCTCTTTCCGTGCCAGAGAAGCTGAAACGTATACAAAGGTATAATTGACGGTTCCTGATCCCACTCTTTACCGAAAATACCATGTTCTGCGAAAGCTAGGATATCGAAATCATTATCATAAAAACCATCAATCATTTCACTCATTGTGTTATTAGCATCGCTGTATGTTGAATGAGTATGAAGATTGGTTTTATAGTGATTATCAGGATTTTCAATCAAATCAGGAATATCATTATACGGGCTGATTATATTAAATCTTCTTTTATTTTCAACTGACATAATAGCCTCCTAAAAACTTAGTATAGAAATTATAACATACCTAAAAATATTATGTCAACAAAGAAAAGTACGCCCTTGAACGTTAATTCAAAGGTGTCGAATTTTTATTTTAAAATAGTGGTATAACAATTATTAGCTTTTTCACCAAACCTTTTGAATAAAATAATTATTTGCTTTTTTAATTAATTGACAAAACCATTTTATAGAAGTAATATGTTTTTAGAATTAAACTATGAAAGGAGTTTTAAATACGGAAAATCAGAACACTTTAGTATTTCTTGCCGCAAGCATGCTTTGTATGTGCTTCGGCTGGGGTGTACGCGGTTCCTCGATCGGCGGCGAAAAAGGAGCAATGCTTCCCGGTGCACTTTTAGGTATTATCTGTGTATGGTATACCGGCTCGCAGCTGCTTATGGAAAATGTATTTATATTTGCGGCTGCCTGCGCACTTGGTTATTTTTACGGAGGAATGGAAACCTACGGTTCAACAATGGGACTAGTTCTGCAGCACAACAGTCCACGCTATAATCCCTCGCTCGGTTACCTCGCTCTCGCCTTCAAGGGTTCAATCTGGGGTACACTCGGAGCAGGATTTTTAGGTGTCAGTTTCTCAGCAATGAGTGGGGTTATTTATAAATGGTACGATTTTGTTATTTTCTTTGCACTTGTCCCTATACTTCAACATTTCGGTTATCAGATTTTTAACACGCCCTTTGACCCCAAAAACGATAAAATGCCTAAAATTTGCTTTTCAGAGAAAAGACGTGAAGAATGGGGGCGTAATCTTGCGATTATTGCTGAACTGCTGATATTAACTGTTATTCGCAAGGACTATTTTGGTATCATAATGATGGCAGGCGGCGCTCTTGCAGGTTCTGTGGGTTGGGTTGTCGGTATAGCGTTTTATGATAAACAACTTCATCAGCTCAAGAACGGAAAGCGTATGTTCGGCAAGTTCAGCGAATACAGAATTATTGACGGCTGGAAGATAATGGAATTCACTCAGGGTTGCTTTAACGGTTTAATTATAGGTGGAGCGTTCATACTCGGCTGGCCGATTGCAGCTAAAAATCTCGAGCAGGCTGAAACAGCAGGCCAACTATGGCATATTCTGCCACAACAGCTTGATACCGCCCTTTCGTGGCTATTCTGTGCCATAATTATCTTATCTCCGCTTCTCTTTATTATTCCCTACAACAAAGAGAAGCACATTGATACTAACTTTCTAGAAACAATAGAGCGTCCTTTATATATGGTCTTACCCTTATGCCTCATTATGCTCGGGTCAGTAACTATGGCTGAAATCATCTGCTGTTTCACAATGTATTTTGTAATCGCACAGCACGACGCTATCGAACGCTTCAATAAATATAAACATATTCGGTTAATACGAGTCTTTCTGCTACTAATAGGTATTGTAGTTATCTCTGTCCAGGCAGTACGAGGATTCACACTTTTTGAAACATGGATCTTCTACTGCACAGGCTACCATATTTTTGATGCAGCAGTTCTGTTCCATCCGGATAAAATCAGAGAAAAACTTAAGAATGCAGGCAGTTTCAAGGAATTCATTGTTTCTCTTGGTGCCGCCGCAACAGTTCAACCGTTCTTCTATCTGTTGGCGATAATAATGCTGATTTTCGGTTATATAAATTTCAAAGCATAAAGTGCAATCAGTGTAAATTAATATAAAAAGATAAAAATCCGAACATGTATCTTCAATATATGTTCGGATTTTACTTTATTGGTTTGTAATTCGTTATATATCACCCGTATCTCCGCCTTCGGCGAACCGACACGAGATGGACGATTGAGTTCGAGTCTATATCAAAAAGCAAAAAAATAATAGCCACCGAAACTGTCGTTTCTGTGACTATTATGGTCCGAGTGGCGAGACTCGAACTCACGGCCTCTTGAACCCCATTCAAGCACGCTACCACCTGCGCTACACCCGGATGCTTGAATATTGTACCACAAAAAACAGATTTGTCAACTGTTTTATTAAAATAATTTTAATATTTTTTATAAACAACAGCCGACTGTTATCAGTCGGCTGTCAGAATAAAGCTATATATGTTTTTTTACCTTAGGTTTCTTTGAGAAAAGAAGAATAAGCGGGAATATTTCAAGTCTTCCAAAGAGCATATCGATAATGAAAATACATTTAGAAAACCAACCGTAAACTGAAAAATTACCGGCAGGTCCTACAGCTTCAAGACCGGGACCGATATTATTGAGTGTTGTAAGAACACCCGTAAAATCGCTCACAAGGTCAACGTTATCAAACGAAACCAAAAGCATAGACGCCGCAAGGATGAAAATATACAGATAGAAATAAACATTCGTACTCCGCAAAACCTCGTCCTTAACTCGCTTTCCGTCAAGAGTCACAACATTAACACTTCGCGGATGAATTAGTCTTTTCAGTTCACGACGTGCGTCTTTAATAAGTAGAAGAACTCTTGCAACCTTAAGTCCGCCACCCGTACTGCCCGCACAAGCACCTATACACATAACAAGGATCAATATCCCTTTGCTGAAATCGGGCCACTGATTAAAGTCAGTCGTTGAATATCCGGTTGATGTCATCACTGAGCTTACCTGGAAAGCAGCATAACGCAAAGTTTCCAGTCCTGAGTCAAAAAATTCGCGAACATCAAAAGAAATGAGAACAATTGCAGTAAGCATTATTATGATATAAGTTCTTAACTCTTCGTTTTTAAATATATCTTTGAATTTTCCGCAAAGCAACAAGAAATACAAGCTGAAATTTATTCCGAATAAAGCCATAAATGCTGTTATTACACCCTGAACATAAGGACTGTAACTAGCAATACTGTCATTTTTGATACCGAATCCGCCTGTACCTGCTGTTCCAAAACTAAGAGTTACGCTATCAAAAAACGGCATATCTCCTATCAGAAGCATAATTATTTCAAAAAGAGTCAATGCAAGATAAATACCGTAAAGTATTCTTGCCGTAGAAATTGATTTAGGTACAAACTTGCCTACGTCAGGGCCTGTACTTTCAGCTCTCATAAGATAGAGGTCACCACCGCCACCCGAAAGAGGAAGAACTGCCATAATAAATACAAGAACACCCATACCGCCTATCCAATGTGTAAAACTGCGCCAGAATAAATTTGCATGACACAAAGCTTCAACATCATTCAGGATACTTGCGCCTGTTGTTGTGAAGCCTGACACCGACTCAAAAAGTGCATCAATAAAATTCGGTATTTCACCCGTAAGAAAGAACGGTAATGCACCAAAGAAACTAACAATAATCCAACCGAGAGAAACAACGATAAAACCGTCTCTTGCGTGAATGGTCTTATTTTTCGGTTTGAATCTCGTCATTATAAACGAAGCAACCAAAATAATAGCAATTGTAATCAGGTAGCTTGCAAAATTGCCTTCGCCATAGTATAAATCAACACCAACAGGCAAAAGCATAAGACCTGCTTCACTGAGCAATAACGTGCCCAGTATATATAGAATCATTCTTCTGTTCATAGACTATCCTTTAATATCATCAAGGTCAGAAAGGCCTGAAATAGTTGTAACAATAATAACCGAGTCGCCAACTTTAAATTCGTCTTTACCGCGAGGAATAAACACTTTCCCTTTTCGCGTTATGCAACCGACAATAACATTTTTCTTAAGTTTAAGTTCTTCGAGCGTCTTACCCAAAAGAACACTGTCTTCACTTACGTGAAATTCAAGCGCTTCAACCTTATTGTCGATTATTTTATAAAGCGTTTCAATATTATTACCGATATTATTTTTACGTGCTCTTACATGCTGAAGAATCAAATTAGCGGTAATATTTTTAGGATAAATAACACTGTCCAGATCAAGCGAACGAATTACCTCTTGGAACGAAATCTTATTTACTTTTGTTATCGTCTTTGTTTCCGGAGAAACACTTTTAGCATAAAGTGAAAGAAGGATGTTTTCTTCGTCAATTCCTGTAAGACAACATACGGCATCAACATCAAGCAAACCTTCCTCGATCAACAACGAACGGTTTGTTCCGTCACCGTTGATTATGTTGGCATCCGGCAACAAAAAACTTAAATTTTCAGCAGTAGCCTTGTTCTTTTCGATAATTGTAACATTTATGTTATGACGCTGAAGTTCAAAAGCAAGATATAAACCAAGTCTGCCGCCACCGATTATCATTACATCCTTAACACCCGTAATCGGAATATTCACTTCCTTAAAGAAAGGTGTTATTTCCTTCGGCTCAGCAAGAAGCGCAATCTTATCATTTTCATTTATAACAGTGTCGCCGTTCGGAATTATTATTTCGTTATTTCTTTCTATAGCACAAATAAGAGCTTCCGATCTGACTTTTGAGAAAATGTCTTTGATAGACTTTCCGCACATATTACATTTTGAATTTGCAACAAGGCTCACAAGATCAACTTTTCCTTTGGCAAATATATCTACATTTTTTGCTGACGGGAAGCGAAGAATCCTGAACATTTCCTCTGCAGCTTCCTTTTCAGGATTTACAGACATAGAAAGACCCAGACTGTCTTTGATAAGCCTGATATCTTCATTATATTCAGGATTTCTTACTCGGGCGATTGTTCCGTTTGCACCAAGTTTATTCGCAAGGAGACAGCAAAGAAGATTAGTTTCATCCACACCGGTAAGTGCAATCAGCAAATCGCACTCACTGATACCTGCTTCCATAAGAACTTTTCTTGATGCACCGTTTCCGTGAACACCGCGCACATCAAGTTCTTCTATTGTATCTGAAAGAACAATTTCGTTAGTATCAATAACGGTAACATCGTGGTCCTCAGCCACAAGCTGTTCTGCAACAGTGTAGCCAACCTTTCCGATACCTACTACAATTACATTCATAAAAAACCGCCTTTCGAGCTGTTGGTTTCATTATAGCAAATGTTTATAAAAAAACAAGTATATTTTTAAATTAATTTTATTCGCTAAAAAGCACCGTAAGGCAGCTCAAAATACCTTTCGAGAACCTTACGGTGTTATTATTATGAAAGCACGATACAAGTATCAATGCCGTAATATTTAAAGCATTCAACAGCTTCACTAGTTATAACCTCACCTGAAACAACAATAGGTACCGCAGGCGGACAACCTACCGAAGCACTTGCAAAAATTCTTCCGCAAGACTCATCAACTTTTACCGTTTGTGTTCTCGAGAAATACGCCTGTCGTATTTCTACTGCTTTTTGGGGAAGAGTTATCTTTGGTGATTTTTCTATAATTGGTTGCCTTTTATCAACAGATAAAAGCACCTCCGAAACCATAGCATGATGCCCCTTCATCTGCGGTGCAAGCATAAAAACAACATAATCGGGATCCGAAAACTCACAAACTAATCCATTTTCTTCAAGAACAGATGCAAACTCATATCCTGTGTATCCATACGATTTTGTTTCAATCGTTATTTTAAGTTCTTCACTTCCGATAAGATTATAGCCATTCAATATCAGTTTATCTTTGAGATCAGAAATCTTGACTACCATCTCAGTTAAATCTTTTTTATATGAATTATCAATATATGCATTCACAGCATCAAGTGACTGAAGAATAAGATACGATGGACTTGTTGAGCCGAACAAATTCAACGAATCTTTTGCTCTTTCTTTAAATATTTCAGGTGCAGACTCAGCTATATGCAGATACGCTCCACCAGTCAATACAGGTAAAGTTTTATGAGCCGAATCACAGCACATATCCGCACCCATATCAATCGGATGCCTTGATTCAGGCAAAAATTTAAGATATGCTCCGTGTGCATTATCTACAAGAAGTAAAACACCGTATTTATGGCAAACCTCAGCAATTCCGCTTATGTCCGACTCGTTTCCGAGATAATCGGGTGAAGTAATGTAAACCGCCACAGGCTTTCTGTTGAGCGAAAGTAGCTTTCGCTCAACAGCTTCAGGTGTAATCCTGCAAGACAGGTATGTATCATCAATTTCTGAAAAAAGCCACTCAACATCAAAGTCAAGCAAAGCAGCTGAAGAAACAAAAACTTTATGTGCATTTCTGCCGGCAAGAACAAGTGGCTTCTCCTCTTTTTCTGCCGAATAAAGGCACGCAAGATACAGCATTGCTCTTATTGCAAGTGATGACCCTTCAGTAGAATAATACGTATATGAGCCAAAAAGTCTGCTTGCATTTTCTTCGCTTTCTTTTATTATTCCACTCGCTTCATATAAGCTGTCAGCACCCTTAATTTCCGTTATATCATAAGCTTCAAACCCAAGTAAGTTCTCACCTTTATGTCCGGGCATATGCAGTCTGACAGGATTTTTTTCAATATAAGAACGCACAAAATCGCAGATTGGTGTGTTCATAAAATCAATCCTCAAAAGTTCTTGCTACCGCAACGGCAATAGCACATTCCATTCTTTTCTTAAACAGTTCGCAACCGTATTTATATACACCCTTGATTGAACCTGTTGAATGATATGCGTTAGCTGCACATCCGCCTGAGCAATAAAGCTTTGCCCAGCAATCGTGACACTCTGGGCGTGCATAAACATTACATGAAGCAAACTCTTCGACTGTTTCGTAATTAGTTACACCGTTCCAGATATCACCAAGCTTGAACTTTTCCTCACCAACAAACTGATGACAGGGATACAAATCACCCCAAGGGGTAACTGCCATATATTCAGTACCCGAACCACAACCCGAAATACGTTTATAAATACACGGTCCGCCTGTAAGATCAATCATATAATGATAGAATGTAAAGGGTTTGCCTTCTTTGTCACGCTTTCTCATAAGCTCAGCAAGCTTTTCATACTGATCGAGTACAATCGGCAAATCTTCCTGAGTAAGTGCAGAAGGATCGTTATCCGCACAAACAACAGGCTCCATACTGAGTTCAGTAAAGCCAAGATCGAGCATCTGTTTGATATCGTTAAGGAAATCCGGGTTAGCGTGTGTAAACGTTCCACGCATATAGTAGTTCTTCCCGCCACGTGACTCAACAAGCTTTTGGAACTTCGGGACAATTGTTTCCCAGCTTCCTTTGCCTGTATAATCTACCCTGTATCTGTCATGAATCTCTTTGCGACCGTCAAGGCTGAGAACCACGTTACTCATTTCACGGTTTGCAAAATCAATAACATCGTCATCTATAAGCATTCCGTTTGTTGTAAGAGTAAATCTGAAGTTTTTATTGTATTTTTTTTCGATGCTTCTTGCATATTCAACCATCTGCTTGACAACATCGAAATTCATAAGAGGCTCGCCACCGAAGAAATCGACCTCAAGATTGTGTCTTGAACCTGAATTTTCAACAAGGAAATCAAGTGCACGTTTACCGACCTCAAGGCTCATCATTGCTCTGTCTCCGTGGTACTTACCCTGACTTGCAAAGCAGTATGAGCAGTTAAGATTACAGGTATGTGCAATATGGATGCAAAGTGCTTTAATTACTCCTGATGTTTTAGCCTTAAGATGTCCCGCTACAGGTTCAAAGGTATCGGGAGCAAAAAGCTTTCCGCTTTCTTTCAAAGAAACAACCTGAGAAAAACACTCTTCGATGTCTTCAGAAGTTATATCATCCCTTCCAGCATATTTCTTGCTGATTTCTTCAATTATTTGCTCTTTTGAATTATTTTCAAACATTGCAATAATATCGTACGCTACCTCATCAACAACATGAACTGAGCCTGAGCAGATATCAAGAACAATATTATAACCGCCGAGCTGATATTGATGTATCATATCGGTTCTCCTTTAAAATATTACTATAGTTAAAAATGCCGCCTTAAAGGCGGCATTCATCTTTTTGAAATTACTTGCTGTCCTTCTCTGTGTTTTCGCACTGCTGGTTAGCAATACCGCAGCTTGTTTTACAAGCAGACTGGCAAGATGTCTGGCATTCGCCGCAACCGCCGTTCTTAGCGCTTTCACAAAGATTACGAGTTTCAATTGTCTTAATATGCTCCATGAGAAATACCTCCACAAAAATGTTGTATTTATTATAACACCTTTATTTTATCAAGTCAATATCAATATTAAAGTAAATCGTCAAACAATCTGATATTTGATGCTTCGAGCTTGAGCTCACCAGACTGCTCTTTCTTGATCACTTCAACAATTCTGTCATTAATCGGTGTAGGAATACCGCACTTTCTGCCCCATTCACAAACCACACCGTTAATTGCATCAATTTCACAGGGCTTACCGTTTTTAAGATCCTGCAGCATTGAAGGCTCGATAAGACGGTGCTTTTTCATCGCAATCGGAACAAGAAGCGTTGAAATAGCACGCTTAATCGGATTTGTATAGTAGAAAAGCTTTGTAATATCTTTACCCTGAACAGGAGCAAAAACAGCACCTGCCGCATGTCCGACGTCAATACATTCCTTCATACAACGCACAGCAACTTTTCTTGCATCCTTGTTTTCGGAAACATCACCGAACACTCCGCCCACAACAGTACCGAGACCTGAGAAGGTTGCGTTAATAAGAAGCTTTGACCAACGAGCACCTATAAGATTTGTTTCCTCATATACAGGACACATAAGTTCAAGAATTTCCTTAACAATATTGAACTGCTCATCAGAAATACCCTCCATCTTACCCATGTGGAAAGAAAGACTTTCAGCATCACTTGTAAGAGTACATACACCGGGTTCATTGAGTGCTGCACCCCATTCAACAGTGCAACCCATAGTATGCTCAGCACCAACTATTTCAGCAATGCCAGGCTCCGGAATACCATTCTGTAAGGTAACTATAACTCCTTTTTCTGTAAGATAATCCTTAAGCATTGTAACAACTTCTTTATTAAAAAGCTGCTTCGTCATAAGGAAAATGACATCGTACTTTTTGCTCATCTGATCAGGAGTAATAGCAGTAACAGGCACTGTCATATTAACAGTTCCCTTAATTGTAGCTCCCTTTTCGTTGAGAGCTGAAACATGAGCCTTATTTCTGTTGATAAGATCAATCTTACCGCCATTTTTAGTAATATATGCACCCAGTACAGTGCCGAGTGAACCCGCACCGTATATTGCACAGTTAATATCTTTCATATTAAAACCTTCTTTCTTTTTACTAAGATAACATAAAAACAAGCTGTTTTCAATACGTTGCTTAAAGCTAATGTTATTCCATTTTCTTTCTGTCGTGAACAATCATTCCCGCAACCGTAAAAATGAACAACGGTACGTGAACCGTCACAAGAACTTCCCATGCACCTGACAAAGCATCATAAATTCCCCAGAGAACAAAATTAAACAAAGTCCAGAAACGATACTTCGCACCGGTCTTCTGTCCGATACACATAATAAATGTAAGTGAAGCTATTATAGCCAGAGCAACAAGATAAATTTTCATTTCGCTGACAGCACCTACGTAAATATTAACACCAATAAACGAAAGTGCATAGACAACAACTAACCATTTCGGAAGAGGTTTGTTCTTTGAATCAAACAAATAATTTATAAGCGTCTGTACTCCACCTATATAACAGGATGCGGCTCCGTTGATACCACCGTCACCTAAAAGATAGCTTGTAGCTGCAAGAACATTTCCAAAGAAAACAAAAAACAGTATTGTTTTCATATTGCGGCCTTTAATCAAGGATGCAATTATCATTGAAACAGTTCCCAATACACCGAGAACAGTTACTAAAATATTCATAAAATCACCAGATTATTTCGACTTTTTCTTGTCAGGAATAAAAAACATAAAGATAAGCGAACTTAAAAGCAATAACATCGGATAGAAAAGATTTGCAATAACATCAAATGCCGAAAGCTTGTATCCGAGGGTTGTTACTGCAGAAAGGGCAACCAAAATCTGTGCACCGTACGGAAGAACACCCTGAAAAATACAAGAAAATGTATCAAGAATTGACGCAGTTTTTCTCGGTGATATATCAAAGTCTTTTGCCATTTCCGTTGCAATCGGATTAGCCATAACAATAGCAACAGTATTATTGGCGGTTGCGATATCCATAAGACCTACAAGAAGACCTATACCAAGCTGACCTGATTTTTTACCCTTGAATACGCGCCTTATACCGTTAAGCAACGCTTCAAATCCACCGTTATGCTTGATAAGAGCACAAAGCGATGAAACAAGGATTGCAACCATTGCCGTCTCAAACATTCCTGATGCACCACTGCCCATTCCTGCAAGAAGATCCGGGAAGTTAACAACACCTGTTGCTGTCATAATGATGCTACCTGAAATAATGCCAACGAGGAGTGTTACAAAAACATTAATACCTACAATGCCACAGATAAGAACAAGGACATACGGAATAACCTGAATCAGATCATACTCTTTCATAACTCCGCCAGCAACATCAGAATTGAATGAAAGTGCAAATATCAAAGCAAGTGTGGCAATTGCCGCAGGAACAACAATTGCAAGGTTTGTTTTAAACTTATCCTTCATCGCACAACCCTGTCCGTTGCAGGCAGCAATTGTTGTATCAGAAATAAATGAAAGATTATCGCCAAACATTGCACCGCCGACAACCGTACCTACGCACAAAGGCAATGAAAAACCTGAGCCTTCCGAAATAGCAACAGCAATCGGAGTTATGAGTGTAATTGTACCGACAGAAGTACCCATTGCTGTAGAAACAAAGCAGCTGATAATAAAAAGAACAACAACTGCAAGCTTGGGCGGAGTAACTGAAAGCATGAAGTAAGCAACACTTTCAGCCGAACCTCGGCCAACCACACCTACAAAAATACCCGCAAGAAGGAAAATAAGAAGCATTGTTATGATATTCTTATCACCAACGCCCTCGCCCATGATCTCAAACTTTTTGTCAAGTGAGATTCCTCTTGTCTGCAAAACTGCAACGAAAATTGAAATAAGAAATGCCACAACAACAGGCACGGAATAGAATCCCATGGGGATCTTCATAACGTACTCGAAAATAATTCCGAGAGACAAATAGAATACCACAAATACCCCGATAGGTATAAGGGCGAAAGCATTGGATTTTTTCATAAGACTCCTTTGATCATTTTCACTATTACTAAAATT
>JAZRNR010000104.1:0-2503 GCA_045648305.1 Acutalibacteraceae bacterium | reverse complement strand
ATACTCTGTGTGTCCTTCTTCTTTAAATATGAATGTTATTCTGAAAAAACTGCACTTCCTCATGTCGGGCTTTTTCAATAGAAGTTTCAGCTGAGAATCGGTATAAAAAATCACGTCGATGTCGTCAGTGTTTCGGCAGACACAGGTCATAAGGACAGATCAACGACGCTTAATATCTATGCCGAAGAATTTGAAGAGGCAAACGCAGCAAGCGTAGAAACAGTTTCAAGCTGTATTTCAATTCCTTCCGCAAATAAAACAGAGGAATAACGAGAAAGGACATTGCACAAAAACTCGTGCAATGTCCTCTTTTTATATATAAAAGGCGCTTGAAACAAGTGAAAGTTGACACTAAAAACACCCCGTGATATGATATAATCAATTCAACAAATAAGAATTTGTCGAGCAATCCTATAATGCATTAAACCACTTCATATCGGTGCCGAATCGGCATTGAATGAAGTGGTTTATTTCTATGCAGAGATTTTTATCAGCTGTTATTTGCCAGAAGTTTCATTACATCAGCAGATTTTAATACTTTGCCCATTGCAACAACCTTTTCGTTCACAACAATGGCAGGCATACTCATAACGCCGTATTCCATAACTTTTGCCATATCGGTTATATACTCAACCTCAAGCGATAACCCCATATTTTTAACAGCTTCTTTTGTGTATTCATATTGCTCATGACAAGCTTTGCAGCCTGCACCTAAAACTTTAATGCTTTTGATTTCACCGTCAGAATTACAGCGAATTTCAGCAGTGTTTTCCGATGAACAACAATAGCAAGATGATTTCTTTTCTTCTTTTTTCTTTCCGAATTTAAACAGTGCCATAATGATACCTCCAAAATTAAATAATAAAGTTTTGTATTACGTTAAAGAAATAACCGACAATGATTATACCAATGGTGCATATCGCAACAAAAATACCAAGTAATTTCGGTTTTACAGCCTTACGGAGCATAATAATTGAGGGCAAGGACAGAGTGGTAACACCCATCATAAAGGAGAGTACAACACCGAGCAACGCACCCTTTGCAAGCAACGCTTCGGCAATAGGAATCGCACCGAAA
Source organism: Acutalibacteraceae bacterium (assembly GCA_045648305.1). Taxonomy (GTDB): domain Bacteria; phylum Bacillota; class Clostridia; order Oscillospirales; family Acutalibacteraceae; genus CAG-488. The sequence goes on along the minus strand of JAZRNR010000104.1, from coordinate 1,426 downwards.
ATATCAGCATACATCGGTACACCTGCAACCGTTGCAAGAACTACACCAAACGGATTATTGTCACCGAGTACCTTAACGATGAAATCTTCGGGAATCCAATTGTGAATAATCGCACCGATACCTACACCGACAAGAACATAGGGAGCAACTTTTTTCGCAGTAGAAACAACCTGTTCCCACGCATATTTGATACGGTCTTTGAAGTGTAATTCTTCCTGCGGAACATCAAGTGATTTACCGTTTCGGATATATTCTTCAACCTGATTTTCAAGATGAAGTTTTTCAATCAGTGTACCGCCGACAACAGCGATAATCAGACCGATGATTACATAAATAACGGCAACCTTCCAACCGAAAATACTCATCAGCAAAACAAGGCTTCCAAGGTCAACCATAGGCGAAGAAATCAAGAATGAGAATGTTACGCCAAGCGGAAGTCCTGCACTTGTAAATCCGATAAATAACGGAATAGACGAACAGGAACAGAACGGAGTTACTGTACCGAGCAAAGCGGCTATGATATTTGCTCCTATGCCGTGAAATCTGCCGAGTATCTTTTTCGTTCTTTCGGGCGGAAAATAACTTTGAATATACGAGATAATCAAAATCAGAACACCGAGTAGCACCATAATTTTTATGGTATCGTAGATAAAGAACTGAATACTTCCGCCGATTCTGCTTGAAGTATCTAAACCGCAAGCATTTAAGATTGTTGCAATAAGCCTGTTCAGCCATTGCATTCCAAGGATTTCATTTTGAAAGAAATCCCAAGTCGTTTTTAATACACTCATAAAAATCTCCTTTCATATAAACATATAGAAATGTATCTATACATAAGTTTTAGAATATGCCGTGCGGAAAAGTATCGAATTACTTTTCACAACACGGCTTGCTTTCATCTGTGCCGTCAAGAGTTGTCAGGGTTTGCAGATATTTAACTGCACACTCTACGCCTTCAGATGAAATGGAATAGTGCATCCATTTACCTTCTTTGCGACCAACCACAATACCCGAATCGCAAAGTATTTTCATATGATGTGACAGAGTAGGCTGTGTAACATTAAGTTCGTCAAGAATTTTGCAGGCACACTTTTCACCGCTTGTCAGCATCTTCAAAATGCGGATACGGTTTTCATCACAAAAGGCTTTGAATATCAATGCCATTTTTCTTTCATCCATTTTAAATCTCACCACCCATAGATGTTTATCTATATGTATTATATGCGACATATAGATAATTGTCAATGGATAATTATGTTTTTTTCTGATGCAAATCAGTGAGTTTTATTAATCGTCATTATATATATGAAACCTAAGGATATATCATAGAATCAGACAAATTCCAATTTATAGAATTAAAACAGGGAGCGGTAAAACCGTTCTCTGTTCTTTTATGTCTCCAAAAGAGAAAGATATTTATATACTG
>JAZRNR010000103.1:0-8316 GCA_045648305.1 Acutalibacteraceae bacterium | reverse complement strand
GACCTTGCGCTCGAAAGGCACGAGCTTTTAAAAGACAGAATTCCGAAGGGTGTAGAGAGCGAAAACTATGAAAAAAATTCAGTTATTTTCACTAAAATAAGAATTACTGACGAGTCGGGTGCAAAGAGTCTCGGTAAGCCTGTGGGAAGTTATATAACTGCAGAAATACCGTCACTGATAAACAATGCAGTCCTTGATGAAGAAACCGTTACGGCAATAAGTGCCGAGCTTAAAATGCTGATTCCGCAAAAGGGCACGGTGCTTGTTGTAGGACTTGGTAATACAGAAATAACACCTGATGCGATCGGTCCTGAAAGCGTGAATATGGTTCTTGCAACACGTCACATAACGGATGAGCTGTCCGAAAGCATCGGGCTTGGCGAGCTTCGTCATGTAGCAGGCTTTATTCCGGGTGTTCTCGGCAAAACGGGAATTGAAACCGCAGAATCAATAAAAGGTATAGTAAAAGCCATAAAACCGTGTGCCGTGATTGTCGTTGATGCACTTGCCGCAAGAAAGCTTGCGAGGCTTGGAAATACCATACAGATGTCCGATACGGGAATAATTCCCGGTTCGGGCGTAGGAAACGCACGGAAAGCTATCAATAAGGATTTTCTCGGTGTGCCTGTGATTTCTATGGGTATTCCGACGGTTGTCGATGCACAGACACTTGTCAATGACCTGACAGATAATGAAACGGAAATCTCACGAAAAGAGAACAAGGAAATGATAATCACACCGCGAGAAATCGACCTTGTCGTTGAACGTGCATCAAAAATAATTGCAGCTTCAATCAACAAAGCTCTTCAACCGCACCTATCCGTTGAAGAAATCCTTATGCTTGTGGGAAGTTAGATCGTTTCTTCTTTGTAAACCGCACCGTCAAGGTTCTTCCATATAAGCTTATTATCCTCAAGAATGATATATCCGTGTTCGCTGTTTTCCTTCGGGATTGATACCGAACCCGGATTTACATATATGAAATTATCCGTAACCTCAAAAGCCGGAACGTGTGTATGTCCGTTAAGAAGAATGTCACTCTTACGGATTTTCGGCGGATTTGCAGGGTTGAAGTTGTGTCCGTGAGTTGCAAAAATCATTCTTTCGCCAACGTAAAGAATTGCATATTCTGCAAGTACGGGGAAATCGAGCACCATCTGGTCAACCTCAGTGTCGCAGTTGCCGCGAACGCAGAGAAGCTTATCCGCAAGGGGATTGAGCATAGCGATAACTTCCTTGGGTGCATATTCCTTCGGAAGGTCATTTCGCGGACCGTGATAAAGAATATCACCGAGCAAAAGAAGCTTTTCGGCATTTTCTCTTCGGAATGCTTCAATCATTTTTCTGCAGTAAAAAGCAGAACCGTGAATATCGGATGCAATCATTATTTTCATATTTTTACCTCACAGCGTATCCGGCAATTCTTTCTATACACTTGCCGTCGCACGCACTCATATATTTTTTTCTGAAGTCCGCAATTTTTTCCTGCTGACAGCTGTCGCTGAGGATTGATGCGGCAATTTCTTCGTTTGTCATAACAATACGTCCGGGGACAAAGCTTTCATATTCGAAATAGAAGCTTCTGTCACGCTTATACTTTTCAAGATCATATGCAAAGAAAATCATCGGCTTGTCGAGCAAAGCGTATTCGAAAATAAGTGAAGAATAGTCAGCTACAAGATAATCGGCAGCACAGAGTGCGGTTTCTACCGAGAGTAAATTTGAAGCATCAAAAACAAAATCGCCGAACTGCTTTTCCTGTTCTTCCGTAAGCTTGTATTTCTTCGCCGTAAACGGATGAAGCTTGAGTACGAGAGCATAGTCATTGCCGAGAGTTTTCTTAAGAAAAGCGTAATCAAGTGGCTGGTCATTATATGACTCCTCAGGTGAGTTGCCTCTGAATGTCGGAGCGTAAAGAATAATCTTTCGGTTACCGATTGTAGGGAAAGTTTTCAGTAATTCCTCACGGCGTGATTTAACGAACTCTTTGTCAAAATAAACGTCCGTTCTTGGTGTGCCCAAAGCCTTGATGATTTTTTCGTCACAGCCGAAAGCCTCGGCATAGCAGGGGATAACACTTTCAGCAGAAACAAAAACATCCGTGTATGTGTTATGCATCGGGAAACGGAGCATATCCTCACGGCTGCCGCCCCAGGCAAGGTCAAGGGTTGAATAACCCCATTTTTTGAAAGCACCGCAAGCGTGCCAGAGCTGGATTACCTTTGTACCCTTGTTAGGTTTGTGAGCGTAAAGCGGATCAAAGTTGTCTGTAATAAAAACACACTTACAACGTGCATAATATTTCTGGAAAGTGATATCAAAAAGTATGCGTTTGACAGCATTCTGCGGAGCCTGCATAATTTTGCAGTTGTAACCCTTATCTTTAAGGTATTCATAAAGACCCGTAAGATTGTCAGGCATACTTGTATAATTTTTACTGAATGCAAAAAGTATGAGCTTTTCGTCAATAGGTTTAAAAGAAAAAAGCCTGAAGGCGAGAGGCCATACTATATAAAAGAAAATCTTTCTTCTTAATATATTTATAAATGACTTAAGTTTTGCCATAAAAACCTCCGTGAAAGACAAAGAGGCTGTCAAAAGACAGCCTCTGTATCATCATGTGCATTAAACGGCACGTGTTACCTTACCTGAACGTAAACAACGTGTGCAAGCATAAACCTTGCGCGGAGAACCGTTAACAACTGCCTTAACACGCTTAATGTTCGGCTTCCATGTTCTGTTTGAACGTCTGTGTGAGTGAGAAACCTGAATACCGAAAGAAACACCTTTGCCGCAGAATTCGCATTTTGCCATAGTCGGCACCTCCTTTTTACTTACGAATGCTAAACAACGTCCTACATAATAACAGATATTTTCGAAAAAATCAACCTTTTTTCAAAACAATTTTTATTTTATTTTAAAAATATTTAGAAAAACACTATTGATTTTTTCTTTTGCTTAATGTATAATACATTCATCGAACATTTGTACGGTTACGGAGGTATTACTATGGCAGATAAACAAAAAGCATTGGAAACCGCAATTGCACAGCTTGAAAAACAGTACGGTAAAGGAACGGTTATGCGTCTTGGACAGAATGCAGGCATGACTGTTGAAGCTATTTCAACGGGCTCGCTCTCACTTGACGTTGCAACAGGTATCGGCGGTCTTCCGAAAGGACGAATTATTGAAATATACGGACCTGAGTCATCAGGTAAAACAACTCTTGCTCTCCATGCCGTTGCTGAGGCACAGAAGGCAGGCGGCGAAGCAGCTTTCATCGATGCTGAGCATGCTCTTGACCCCGTTTATGCGGCTAACCTTGGCGTAGATGTTGATTCTCTTCTTGTTGCTCAGCCGGATAACGGTGAACAGGCTCTTGAAATTACAGAAGCACTTGTACGTTCAGGTGCTATTGATATTGTCATTGTTGACTCTGTTGCAGCTCTTGTTCCGAGATCTGAAATTGAAGGCGAAATGGGCGATTCACACGTTGGTCAGCACGCACGTCTTATGTCACAGGCTTTAAGAAAGCTTGCAGGTGCAATCAATAAGTCTAATACTATTATAATATTCATTAACCAGCTTCGTGAGAAGATTGGTGTTATGTACGGTAACCCCGAAACAACAACAGGCGGTCGCGCACTCAAATTCTATGCTTCAATGCGAATGGATGTCCGTAAGACAGAAGCTCTTAAGGCACCGGGTAATGAATTTATCGGTGCAAGAACAAAGGTAAAAATTGTTAAAAACAAGGTTGCACCTCCGTTCAAAGAGGCTGAATTTGATATTATGTTCGGTGAAGGTATCTCAAAGGTTGGCGAAATCCTTGATATAGCCGTTTCTCTTGATATAATCAATAAGAGCGGTGCCTGGTTCTCATATGGTGAAACAAGACTCGGTCAGGGCAGAGATAACGTCAAAGAGCTTATCAAAAACGATCCTGAGCTTATGGCTGAACTCGAACAGAAGATCAGAGAAAATATGGACAAGCTTGCACAGATGGGAAAAGCTTCTGCAAAGAAGGGTGTTAAGCCCGTAATGCCTGCAGCACCTGTTGCTCCTGCGGCACCTGCAGATCCAGTAACAAAAGCATCTGCAAAGGCAAAGCTTGATATAGCGGTTGATGATTAATGAAAATTACGGCTAAACAAGGCAAAGGAACAAAAATACATATTCATATTGACGGCGAATACCTGCTTACGGTTGATGAAGATTTCTGGTTTTCATCAGGTTATATTTCAGGTGACGAAATTAACGACGGGGACCTTGCTGCCTTCAAAGAGGCGGCAGGCTCCCGCCTTGCTTTTAACAGCGCGATGTTCAGCCTCGATCTGCGTGACCATTCCGAAAGGGAGCTTAGGAACAAGCTTTCAAGGAAGTTTGACGAAAATTCAGTCGATACTGCTATGGAAAAGTTGCTTGATCTGGGTCTTGTAAATGACCGCCGTTATGCAGAAAATCTTACACGTGAGCTGTTTGAACGGAAAAAATACGGCAAAAACCGCGTAAAGAGTGAGCTTTTTAAGCGTGGAATAGATTCAGTAACCGTAAATGAAGTGCTTGAAGAGTACGAAAATGAAAATGATACAGATAATATTAAAACAATAGTTGATATTATTCAGAAAAAATATTATAATAAATTGATTGACGACAAATCACGGCAAAAAGTTGTTGCCGCACTTGTACGTCTGGGTTATTCTTTCGGGGATATCCGACAGGCTATGAGGGAGTTTTCGTCAGATGAATATTTTGAAGAATATTAAGGTGATATTATGGGTTATCAGATAGGTTTGATTTCTCTCGGTTGTCCGAAAAATCAGGTCGATGCCGAGCGTATGCTGGCTCTTATTGACGAAGCAGGCCACACCATTGTTGACTATGTCGACGGATGTGATGTTGTTATTATCAATACCTGCGGCTTCATTGATGATGCAAAAAAGGAAGCAATTGAAAATATCCTTGACACAGTTGAACTCAAAAACGAAGGTATCGTAAGAAAAATTATTGTTACGGGTTGCCTTGCTCAGCGTCACAAGGAAGAAATCGCAAAGGAGATTCCTGAGGTTGATGCGGTAATCGGTATCGGTGCTAACGGAAAAATTCTTGATGTTATTGATGAAGTAATGTCTAATACCGACCTTGTGGAAAGCTTTCCGCCTCAGTCGGATTTACCGCTTGACGGTCAGCGTATTCTTACAACACCCGAGCATTGGGCATATCTTAAGATAGCTGACGGATGTTCAAACAGATGTACTTACTGTACAATTCCGTCAATCAGAGGCGATATGAGAAGCCGTAAAATCGAAAACATCATTGACGAGGCAAAGCAGCTTGCAGAAGTCGGTGTAAAGGAGCTTATCGTTATCGCACAGGATACAACAAGCTACGGTCTTGATCTTTACGGAGAGCTCAAGCTTCCCGAGCTTCTTAACGAGCTTTGTGAAATTGACGGCATCGAGTGGATAAGACTTCTTTACTGTTATCCTGACAGAATCACCGATGAGCTTATCGCAACAATCAAAAATCAGGAAAAGATTGTTAATTATATCGATCTTCCTCTTCAGCACGCTAATGACAGAATCCTCAAAGCTATGAACCGCAGAGGAACAAGCGAGGCTATCAGAAATACAATCGAAAAACTCAGAAAAGAAATTCCTGATGTTGTTATCAGAACAACATTCATCGTCGGTTTCCCGGGCGAAGACGACGAAGCATTTGAAGACCTTGCAACGTTTGTAAACGAAATTGAGTTTGACCGTCTCGGTTGCTTCTCTTTCTCACCTCAGGAAGGTACTCCCGCATACGATATGGATGACCAGCTTGAGGATGATGTAAAACTCAACCGTGGTGATATCATAATGCAGGATCAACTTGCAATTATGGAAGAAAAGAACAACGCAAAGATCGGAAAAACATATAAGACAATTGTTGAGGAGTACGATTCTTACTCAGACAGCTACATAGGCAGAACTTATATGGATGCTCCTGAAATTGATTCTGTTGTTAAATTCACAAGTACCAAGAATCTTGAAATCGGTGATTTCGCTGACGTAAGAATCTTTGACTTTGATGAATACGATTTGCTTGGAGAGGTCAGATAATGAATACTCCGAATAAAATTACGTTGTTCAGAATGTTTATTGCACCTTTATTTCTCATAATATATTTTCTGAATATAAAATATAAGATGCTTATTTCTGCCATAATTTTTGCCGTCGGTGCAATTACGGATGCTATTGACGGAAATCTGGCAAGAAAGAACAATATTGTTACAAATTTCGGCAAATTTCTTGACCCTATAGCGGATAAAATGCTTGTAACGGCAGGTTTCCTTGCTCTTATGCAGGACGGTCTGTGTAATATCTGGATAGTTATGCTTATGCTTACCCGTGAATTTGCCGTAACATCCGTAAGGCTTATTGCCGCTGCACAGGGCGTTGTAATACCTGCAAATATCGGTGGTAAAATAAAAACAGTGTTCCAGATGGTTTCGCTCGTTTCTATTATGTTGATCGGCGAAGCAGACATAATATTCGGACTCAGCTTGCCGATGCCGCTTATTTCAAATATTCTTCTCGGAATAACAGCGCTCATTTCGATAGTTTCGGGAATAATTTATATTTATGACAGCCGAAAGGTTATTGACTACAAAGGATAGTGAAGTATTATGGTAATTTCTTCAGCAAGACTTATGAAAAAAGCCTCAAAGGAAGGCTATGCAATCCCTGCATTCAATATTGACAATCTTGAATCAGCAATGGCTGTTTCGGAAATTATGCACGAAATGCGTCTTCCTGTCATTGTACAGATGATTCCGCGTACCCTTAATTACGGCGGTGTTGCGATTTATCCTGCAATGATGCGCGAGCTTATGGCTGACTGCCCCGTTGACTATGCACTTCATCTTGACCACGGCAACAGCCTTGCTTTGGCACAAAGATGTATCGCAAGCGGATTTTCTTCCGTTATGTACGATGGCAGCGCAATGAACTTTGAGGATAACGTAAAGTATACGAAGGAAGTTACGGATTATGCACTTCCGATGGACGTTTCTGTTGAGGGTGAACTCGGCACAATCGGCGGAAAGGAAGAGGGCGACACAGATCTTGAAGCTTCCTACACAAGTGTCAGCGAAGCTGAAGAATTTGTCCGACGTACAAATGTAAGCACCCTTGCAATCGGTGTCGGTACTGCACACGGTATTTATAAGGGTGAACCGAAAATCAATGTGCAGAGAATCAAAGAAATTCACGAGGCAATTGATACTCCGCTTGTTCTTCACGGAGCTTCGGGTCTTTCTGATGATGTGCTTCGTGACTGTATTGCCGCAGGTATCAGTAAGATAAACTTTGCAACTGAGCTTCGTCAGGCATATACAAACGGAATCAAAGCAGAGTTTACAAAAGATCCTGAAGTTTTTGATCCGAAGCTTTATATGCGCGGTGCAGTTGACTGCATCAAAGATGTGCTTCGTGCAAAAATCAACATCTGCTATGGTTTAAAATCCGAATAAAACTTAAAGCCCTCAATTGAATTGAGGGCTTTATCTTATCTTGGCTTATATTTGTTAATCATTTCGTTCTTCATATCCCAGAGAGACTGAGACATATCAACGTAATAATTGTGCGGGTTTTCAAAACGCTTCACCTCGTCCCAGAGTGTGTCAACCTGCTCGGCGCAGTATGTTCTGATTGTCTCAATGTCGGGATAATCGTAAACACATTTGCCGCCGATGAAAAGAGGCTGAAGAAGGGGACGTGCCGTATAGTTTTCAACAGTCTTTCTCTTCCATGTAACGTCCGGGTCGAAAAGCTCATACGGCTTTGTATCATCAACAACCTCATCCGCAAGAGTGATAAGGTCAGCAAGTGCTTTACCGGTTTCGTTGTCGTAAAGACGCCAGAGGTTTTTTGCACCGGGTGTTGTAACCTTTGCAACGTTTTCGCTGAGCTTGATTTTGGGTTTCATAACGCCGTCATTCTCAACAGCAACAAGCTTGTAAACACCGCCGAAAACAGGAGTAGAAGATGCGGTGATAAGTCTTTCGCCAACTCCGAATGAATCAACCTGAGCACCCTGACGGAGCATATCTCGTATAATGTATTCGTCAAGTGAGTTTGATGCGATGATTTTAACATCCTCAAAACCTGCTTCATCAAGCATTTTTCTTGCTTTTCTTGAAAGATATGTTATGTCACCGCTGTCGATTCTGATTCCCTTGGGTCTGAAACCGCGGGGAAGTACTTCTTTTTTGAAAGCTTCAATCGCGTTAGGTACACCTGATTTAAGCACATCATATGTATCAACAAGAAG
>JAZRNR010000102.1:0-15541 GCA_045648305.1 Acutalibacteraceae bacterium | reverse complement strand
AATGCATCTACTTCGTCCTGATGATTTGCGTTAAGGCCATAAACAACCTTAGCGATTTCAGCGTCTACAGCTGCGATTGCATCTGCTGTGTATTCTGCTGCTTCCTTCTTAGCTTCGTATGCTGCGATAGCCTTTTCAACTGCTGAGTAATCAGCGGGGCCAGCTGCTTCTACAGTAACCTTAAGGAAGTTGATTTCCTGAAGCATTGCCTTTGCATAGAACTCATATGTGTAGTTCCATACAAGAGCATCCTTCTTAGCAAGGTACTCTGCGTATGAAGCTTCATCATAGTAATCTACGGGCTTAGCTTCGATTGCTTCGATGTGAGCAAGGATCTTTGAGTAATCCCAAGCTCTGAATTCTGCATTTGCGATAGCTGCGTTGATAGCTGCTGCCATCTCGTCAACCTGAGCCTGATCCTTCTTCTTGAGGCCTGTAACAACTGTAGCCTTAGCTGCGTTGATAGCGTCAAGAGTAGCATCTGAATAGCTGTTTACGCCGCCGTCCTTCTTGTTGAGGATAGCGTCTGCAGCTGTGATAGCTGCGTTAACCTTTGAGTAATCAGCGTCTGCCTCAACGAGAGCTGCGATAGCTGCATTAAGAGCTGCTGCTGCATCGTCGATGATAGCCTGATCGTTAGCTGTGAGGTCACGTGCAACTGCTTCTGCTGCTGCAAGAGCTGCTGCTACGTCTGCGAATGATACATAGTTGTCAGCTACGAGAGCCTTAGCTTCTGCGATAGCTGCGTCAAGATCTGCATAGTTTGCGCCTGCTGCAGGAACGAGAGCCTTGATAGCTGCATCAAGATCTGCTGCTGCTGCGTCGATTGTGCCCTGAGCTGTGATATCGAGATCACGAGCAACTGCCTTAGCTGCATCATAAGCTGCCTTAGCTGCTGCGTATGAGTCAGGTGTCCATGCCTTTGCATCAACAGCTTCGAAATCTGCGATAGCTGCGTCAAGAGCTGAGTAATCAGCTGCCTTGAGTGCAAGAGCTGCGTCTGCTGCTACGAGTTCGTCGTAAGCTGCATTGATTTCTGCCTGATCAGCTGCGTTCTTGTTATCAACAAGAGCATTAGCTGCTGCAAGAGCTGCATTGAAGCGAGCTACTGTATCGTCTGTGTAGTTAGCAACGTTCTTGTTAGCGAGTTCGTTGTACTTAGCTTCAAGAGCTGAGTAATCAAGAGCTGCTACGAGAGCGTCGATAGCTGCGTTAAGAGCTGCTGCTGCTGCATCGATTGTGTCCTGAGCTGATACGCCAAGACCTGATTCGATAGCCTTTGCATCGTCATACTTAGCTGTTGCTGATGCGAAGTTTGACCAATCAGCAGGATTGAGAGCTTCGTAACGAGCGATAGCGTTGTTGAGTGCTGTGTAGTCTGCAAGACCTTCAGCTGCATTGATAGCTGCTACAAGAGCATCTACTGCTGCGTCGATGTCATCCTGAGATGTTGCTGAAAGAGCTGCGTTACCAGCTGTGATAGCTGCGTTAAGAGCTGCTACTGAAGCGTCTGTGAGGTTACCACCAGCGAGGAGGTCAGCTGCTTCCTTAAGCTTTTCGTTAAGTGCTGTGAAATCAAGTTCGGGCTCTGAAGCACCGGGGATAACGATTGTAAGAGTTGCCTCTGAATAATCGTAGTACTGGTTGTCATCACCGTACTTCATGTTCGGTGTGAGCTGTGCCATTGTGTCAACGATGTCACAAGGCTCGTCTTCGCCGTCAGCGATACCGATTTCTGAAAGTCTTGTTGAACCGTAAGGCTTAGCAGATCTCTGCTCAAGTCCTTCAGGAATTGTTACGTAGTAAGTTGAACCAGCTGCTGCATCCTCAGGGATTGTAACAGGCATCATGATGATATGTGTTGAATCATCATCCCAAATTGATGTTTCACCAACACCCTCAGTTGCGAGGTTCATGATACGGTTCCACTTCCACTCGCTCTGAGTGAAGAGGTTGTTGCCAGCATCGTCTGTCGGCCAGTTTTCATTAACATTTGTGTTAGCATCAGCAGCCTGAAGTGACCAAGCGTTCTGAGCTGAGTAAGATGTACCGTGGAGACCTACCCAATAGTGGTCTTCGTTCCAGATGTGGATCTTCTTAAGGTTAGCTGTTGTAATAGCGCGGCCTCTCTGTGCTGCGTATATTTCAGCTGCGTCAATAAGATCTGCTGAGTAGAAAAGGTTTGTCTGGAATGTGTGTACGTAATAGTTGTTTGTTACATAAAGACGAACAAAGATTGTGTCGCCGGGCTGTGCTTCGATTGTAGCACCGGGATCTGATTCGTCGCCTTCATCAATTGTAACTTTCGAGTTTGTTGTCCAAGTAGCTGAACCTACTGAACCTGTAAGCCAGATTTTAACCTGGTAATCAGCATCAGGGTTGCCGTTAGCTGAACCAACAACTGCGAAAGCACCGAGTGCAAGTACAAGAGCAAGTACAACACTCAAAACTTTTTTTGCGAGTTTCATTGAATAATCCTCCTAAAATAATATTACCAAATAATCAGTCTTTCGGCTAATTAGTATGGATTAGATTGGTCAATGACTGTAGAAGCACTTACAACTGCAAGGAAAATTGCAAGGTCTCCGGAGTCCGCTACACCGTCATTTGTAAGGTCAGCTGCTAAAAGAACCGTCGGATCGTTGCAGACTGAGCTTGCATTTGAGTAAGAAATAACGAATGCCAAGTCATTGGAATCACATATAGCATCACCGTCAATGTCTCCGAAGATTACAAGTTCATAGCTCTTAACAGGAACTGCGTCAATATTAAGAGAAACTACTGTACCTGTACCGTAACCGAACTCTGTCGGAGTTGAACGGATAACTGCCTTGCCTGTTGCCTTAACATATTCCTTAATTTCAGCATTACTTGAAATTCCCTCAGAAAGACCGTAGATAAGACGGTTTTCTTCGTCTACGATACCGGGAGTGCCGTAATCTTCATTAGGAACAAGAGCAACCTGCTCGCCAACTACCATTGCATTGCCTTCAACAAATGTCATCTGACATGTTTCAGCATTGAGATAGTAGAAGGTTGTTGCATCTGCGGGATTTTCGATTGCCTGATAGTAGAAAAGATCTGACTCAGCAGGAATGAAAATTGTACCTGTCTTACCGACTGCAGATGACTTTGTTTTGAGCTCAAATGTGAAAGCGAGCTCACCAGCTTCATTGTTGAGGTGACCAACTTCACCGTTTGTAACAGATGCTGTCCACTGAACGAGAACGCAACCAAAAGCTGAAGAATCATATGATTCAGGGATGAAGTTAGCACCGTCTGCTGTATTGGCGTTAATAGTACCCTTAGAAGCACAAGCGCCGTATGCCTTAAGGCCGATAATTGTCGGAAGCTCGTAAACTTCTGAGTCGAACATTATCGGGAAACGGAATGACGGAACATTATAGTTAGAAGCGATTGTAACCTTAACCTGAACAGCAGCACCAGCTTCATAAGTTTCGTTATCCGTTGTGATAGTTACTGTCATCGCTTCTTCCCCCGTCGGAGTGCCAGCAGCGGATGCGCTGACAGCAAAGAGGGAAAGAGCAAGAGTTACAGCAAGAAGAATAGCAAGAATTTTCTTTGAAATTTTCACTTTGTATTCCTCCTGTTAATAGATTTCTGACACGGCATAGAGCTGACCTCTCGCCGTTTTCCCCTCAGAGGCTTTTCGCCTCCGAGGGAGAATTTGTTAATTAAAATTAAGCAACAACAACTTCTCTTGTGATTGCGTTGATTGTAGCTGATGCACTTGCAACTGCAAGGTAAACTGCAAGGTCACCTGAGTCTGTAACACCGTCGTTGTTAACGTCTGATGCTACTGAAACAACTTCGTCAGGAACGATAGAAGCAGCTGAAATCAAGAGAGCTGAACTTACGTCACCTGCGTCTGTAGCTGCGTCACCGTTGATATCACCAAATACAGCGATAGCATAAGTGTCCATAACTTCGTTTGTTTCTGAATTGATAATCTCTACAACTGCGTTTGTTGAGAACATATCAAGGTCATTGTTTATAACATTGACATAGCAACCTGTGCAGTTGAAGTATTCTTCAGCTTCGTAAGCGTCGTTAGCATTACCGATACCTGTAAGGATCTTTGTGCCATCTGCAGCTTCAATAAGTACGAGTTCAGTTGAACCTGAAGGATCTACAAACTCAAATATCGGCTCGTCACCGCTCGGCTCGTCGCCGCCCTCTGAAGGAGCTACGAGTCTCTTCTCAGCTTCGAGAAGTTCACGGTAAGCTGTCTTAACCTTTGTTGCGTTAGCGTCAGCTTCGTTAGCTGTTGCTGTAGCAAATGTAAGAGCGTTCTGGTAATCTGTCCATGACTCTTCTGAATAGTCAGCTTCGTCACCGATTACTCTTGTCGGGTTATCAAGCTCTGCCTGAAGGTGAGCCTTGTAAACCGGAGCATCAAGAAGTCTTGAGAAGTAAAGCTCAAATCTGTGCTCATTATAAGCCTTATCAAGCTCGTTAACAACTGCAACTTCACCTGTCTCTTCATTCGGGATTGTAGCTGCGTCGATCATACCTTCAAGAGTTCTGAGTTCATCACGGAAGTTATAGTATGTATATGCTACATAGTCTGAAACACCGTGGTGGATGTATGCGGGATCATAGTACGGAAGATCTTCCGGATTTGACGGATAGCACTTCTCGATGAGTGCGATTGAAGAATCAACACCAGCTGAAAGAACCTGTGCGTCGAGTTCTTCGATTGCTGCAACGAGGTTATCGTAAGCCGGCTTGTAGAGGCTGAACTTACCTGTTACTGTTGCGAATGTTGTGTTACGGAAGCAGCTGTAAACAGCCTTTGATGCATCTTCCATAGCCTTTTCATATGCCTGCCATACTGTCTTGCCAGAGAATACTGTTGACTGAGCTGTACCGTAAGCAGCCTGCTGACGGTGCTTGCCCATTTCATCTTCAAGGATTCCGGGAAGACCGTAATCCTTATACATGAAGATAAGAGCAGTTGTGTTCTGAACAGTTGTTGTGCCGATCTTAGCACCGAGAGCATACTGGATTCTCGGGTAACGAGTGATAGCACCTGTTGCCGGGTTCTTAACTGTACCGTTTTCGATCATTGAATCCCAAACAGCTTCTTTCTCTTCACCAGTGAGTTCGCCGTAAGCTTCTGTGATCTTGAACGGGTTGATGTTTACGATACCAGCTGTATCTTCAACCTGAGGCATTACTGAGTAAGCGTCTGTGTTCATTTCGATGTAGCAGTCGCCTTCTACAGTTTCAGGATGCTGGTTTGTCATATTCTCAGTAAATGTGAGAAGATTTGAATACGGAACAACGTTGTCATACTGAGCAGCGTTTGAGTTCTGAATTGTTACAGTGATGTCTTCGATATCGCCGATGCTGTTAGCATAGAGGTAACGAGGACCGTCTGTGATTGTGAAGCCGACAACCTTAGTTGATGTAAGCTTTGTTGTATCGTCGGGAGCTTCGTTGTAAGCAAGGTATGAATACAATGTTTCTGTGATGGGTTCCTCTGTAAGCGGTGAACCGTCTTCTGTAAGAACATCGTATGTGATTGTGATAACGAACGGAGTAGAAGCCTTAACAGCACCTGTGAATGCCATTTCAACTGTCTGACCACCAGCGATTGTGTCAGGATATGAAACGTTGATAGCTGCAACGTTTGTTGTTACTGACTTGATATCGTATGTGTAGAGCTTATCCTGATGGAATACGCCGTTCTTATCTGTGTAACCTGTGTTGATACCTGTTGAACCGTTACGAACCATAAGCTTGATAGCAACTGAACCAGCTGTTCTGATTGAGTTACCGTCAACGTTTGCGTCTGTCGGGTCCCAAGTAAGTTCAGGGAATTCGAATTCCTGATCGTTTGTAAGATCAAGGATACCGCAAAGTGTCGGAAGGATAGCCTTAACAAGGTTTGCCTTGTAGTTCCAGAGAGCGTCGAAGATAGCTCTAACTGTACCTGCAAGAGCCTGGTTTGTTACGAGACCATCAATAGTTGTACTTGCCTTAAAAGCACCCGGGAAGATGATGTTGATAACGCGAGATACAAGGTTGATGATAACCTGCTTCGGAGTCTTCTGAAGTTCAGAATCTGAACGGTACTCGAAGAGTGAGAAGAGCTCTTCGATTTCGAGGTCAGCGATTGTGTTAACGAGAGTGAAGATGAAGTTCTTCAAGCTGCCGTTAGCTGAAGCAGGAAGCCAGTTTTCAGGAATGATTGAGAAGATAACTGTATCGATTGTTTCCCAACCTGAAGCACCTTCTGTGAACTTGATACCGTTGAGGAGACCGCCGTAGTTGTCTACTGCGTAGTCAGCTGCCTTCTTGAGCTGAGCGTCAACGCCGTCCATATCGTCAACAAACTCAAGACCGAGGTCGAGCTCTGCGCTTACAGCGTGGATAGCATAGTTGATACCCATGATAACAAGAGAGTCTGTGCTGTTCGGATCAAGATTTGAGAAGTCAAGCTCCGGAACGTCAGTTGCAAGAATCTGCTGAAGAGCGATAAATGCAAACTCACGGATTGTGTCTGTCTCAGGGATGTACATACCGTAAGCTGAGCTGTTGATGATAGCGCGAACTGCGTAAACAACGAGTTCAACGTCTGTCATAGCTGCAAGCTGTTCGGGAGTAGCAAGCTCAACGTAATCTGCGAAGAGATCGTCACCTGCGTTTTCAAGAAGTTCCTTAGCAATACGAACAAGGTTCGGCTTGAAAGCTTCCTTGCCGCCAGCCTGCCATACGATAACTTCAGGCTTAACGAGCTGATCAAGGATTGACTTGATGATGTTGTTACCCTGCTCGATGAATCCTTCATCTGTGAATTCGTATACAGGAACAACATAGTCAATGTTGAGAAGGTTTGCATACTCGTTAAGGTTATCACGGTTCTCAGTTGTTGTGCCATCTTCGTTAGCGATGTACTCAACACCACAGAACTTCTGGATTGTGCTCTTAAGCTCACTGTTCATAAGAGGAACAAGAAGCTCGTTGTAGAGAACCTTAATAATGTTATCAAGGAATGTGTACATTGTGCCTGATGAGATGTTTGTCTTACCATCAAGTGCAGGAACAAGACCGTCAACATGCTCAATTGTACCGTCATCGTTTTCCTCATCGTAACCGTCAACAATATACTTGTCGATAAGGTCCTGAGCCATAGTGTCAACAGAAGAAGCAGCTACCTGTGCATCTGTTCCTTCTACACCGTAAGCGAACTCATAAAGGAGACCCTTGAGGAGCTTGTTTACGTCCATGAACTCACTAAGATCGATAAGTGAACTAAGGATTGAACCTGTGTCGAGGTTACCTTCAACGAAAGAAACGAGAAGGTCTGTGTTGTCATGCAAGAACTGAAGAACTGCGTAAACGATATCTACGTCAGTCTTGCCTGCTGTGCCTCTTCTTACGCCGCCCTTAGCTTCAGTTGCGAATGCGTTAACATTCAAGTTCTGAAGGTCACCGAGCATACCCTTCAATGATGAGAAGAGTGCGCCGTTAGCGATAGCGTAAACAGAGTCCATTGCTGCGTCGATAGAAGTAAGGTCGATATCACCAACGATGATGTCCTCACGAGTGAACTTAAGCTGTTCCTTTGTGAGCATACGATCTACTTCGTCCATTGCTGCTGATGCATACTGTTCTGTTGTAAGAACTGCTTTATCAAGATCATTGTACTGATCAATGATAGCTGAATCCTTATAAGCAGTATGTACAGCGCTTGCGCCGATTACGAGTGTTGAGCAGATCATAATGATTGCAAGAATAACACTCAGAAATCTTTTTGCATTACTCATTTTGGATTGCACCTCCATAAAATTTTATACTATTCAAATATAGTACAATTGGGTTGCACACAAGTTTAGTCAGCCGCGTGCTGCTGATGCGACATTATCACGTTTTCCTCATCAACCTCCTCAGAATCGAACCGCCGCCGCCACCTAAGCCTTCCCGCCTTAGCAGCGTTGCCCGGCTCGTGCTGATGGTCGCGATTACTAACGTCAATACGACGCTGAAATAAACCAGTCGGATGTTCAAACATCCTGTCTAAGCAGTGTTTCAGCGGTCACTGAAATACACCAGGGCAGAATAACCCTACTGACACCACTCTTATGGTTAGTTTAAATATAAACCATTACGAATGTAAAGTCAATAAAATTTCAAGGAATATTTTTAATTTGTACATATTTCACAGTATTTTATACGCTTTTTTTACACCTTGACATCTTGACTTTTTCAAGTCTTTTTACTTCTGTTTTTCTCACGTTTTTTCGTCATCACAAACCGACTTTTTTGTCTAAAAAAACGGCACCGTGATAACCACGATGCCGTACCTGAAATGTCGCCTGTTTATATATATTATAAAATGTATACGAAAAACACCTTGTTTTTGATCAATAAACGAGTATTTTTTCGACTGAAAGAGTGTTAGCCTCCCTGTCGATTTTGCCGAGCCCCATAAGTTTTCCGTCCGGTGCTTTGACTCGGCAGATGCCGACAGTTTCTTTATCCCTGACTCTGTCGAGGTCGAGTGCACCTCCGTTTGAGAAATAGAAAGCCTGTTTTGTACTGACCTGTACCGCAGGATAGGAAGAAAGCATCTCGTCACAAGGTGCAATCAGCTTTTCTATTTCGCAGTTTGCAACAGCTTTTTCGATTTCTTCGAGAGTAACAGTACGATCAATGCTGATTCCGTTTGCAAAAGTGCGACGCAATTCGGAAATCACTGCACCGCAGCCGAGCCTTTCACCGATATCCGCTGCAAGTGAACGGATGTATGTACCTGCTGAGCAGGACACATCGAGAGTAAACTCGTTATTTTCAAGATCGCTGACAATTTCAAGGGAATGGATTGTGACATCACGAGCTTCTCTTTCAATTTCGATACCCTGACGTGCAAGCTTATAGAGCCTTACTCCGTCTTTTGAAACCGCAGAATACATCGGTGGAAGTTGCTTGATTTCTCCTAAAAAAGACATCACAGCTTCACGAAGCTCATCAGCAGTAACATTCACCTCACGCTGTTCCAGTATTTCACCTGTAGTGTCAAGAGTATCCGTTACCGTTCCGAGCATGATTTTTGCACGGTAGGCTTTGTCGTGCACAGGCAGATACTGAGAAAAACGCGTTGCCCCGCCAAGCATTATCGGCAGAACACCCGTTGCCATCGGGTCAAGAGTACCGGTGTGTCCTGCCTTCTTTATTCCGAGTAGCCGACGTGTTTTATTAACAGCAGTAAACGAGGTTATGCCCTCAGGTTTATCAAGAAAAATGAAGCCTGTCATTGTTTCGCCTCCCTGAAAATATGAGCTAATTATACTTTAAAAAACCATCGAATTCAAGAAAAACTTTCTGCAACACAAATTCGTTTTTTGTGTAATTGCTATATTTTTATCCCAATTTGGTTTAAATTCGTCTGCATTTTTGCACAAATTGCCACATTCCAATTTGGTGTAAACAGCGAAAATGCGAAATTCGATTGACTTTGATTTTTTTATAAGCTATATTATTATTGTATCTTAGTCCTGTGAGGTGTCCGTATGAGTAAATTCTCGATAAAGGAGGATATGCTTAACGCGGCACGGAACGGCGATAATGAAGCAATGAACGAGCTTATCAAAGCTTTCGCTCCCACCGTGGAAAAGATCGCAGCGTCTTACATCGGGCGATGTCCGCTGACACACAGCGACCTTATTCAGGAAGGAATGATAGGGCTTTTAAGCTCCGTTTACGGGTATTCATCATCCGGCGGTGCAGAGTTCACTACGTACTCTGTTAAATGTATTTCCAACTGCATTATGAGTGCAGTCAGAAATCAACTGAGAAATAAACACACACCACTTAATTCTTACGTGCTTATTGACAGTATCGACCTGACCGACGGTCAGGCAAACCCCGAGGTTGTTGTTGAAATGCAGGAGCGGATGAACCTTCTTCGTGAAAGAATAAGCAACAAGCTTTCCTCTCTTGAGCAAGATGTTCTCAAGCTTCATATTGCGGGTCACAACTACAACTCTATTGCCGAAAAACTTTCTGTCACGGAAAAGACCGTTGACAACGCTTTACAAAGAGCAAGAAAAAAACTCAAGGAAAAATGATACCTTGGCACTTGTGAAAAATTTACGGGTATCCGTTCACAGGGGTCCGCAACCGCGGTTGGTTGCAAAAATATTGTTAGTGAGGTAAGAATCATGTACGAAGACAAGACTTTAATCTGTAAAGATTGCGGCGAGGAATTTATTTTCTCAGCAGGTGAGCAGGAATTTTACGCTGAAAAAGGTTTCGTAAACGAACCCCAGCGTTGCAAGAGCTGCCGTGACGCAAGAAAGAACGCTGTTCGTGGCGAACGCGAGCTTTTCGATGCTGTATGTGCTAACTGCGGCGGTGCTGCTAAAGTTCCCTTCCGTCCGAGAGAAGACCGTCCTGTTTATTGCAGCGAGTGCTTTGCAAAGATGAAGGAAGAAGCATAATTACAAAGCTTTATAAAAACAAGAGGAAATCTCCGCGGAGATTTCCTCTTAATTTTTATATGAGATCATTAGAAGAAGAATCGTCAATTCCGCCAAAACTCTGTATCTTCTGTGCAAGAGTCTTTTTCGGCTTTTTCGCCATTGCTTCTTTCTTAACCGGAAGAACAACTGTTGCTTCTTTTTCTTCAGTTTCTTCTCGGTGATGACGACGATGGTGCTTGTGATGGTGATGTCCCGAATGACGGTGCGAACTATCCTGTCGCTGATAGGCTTTAAGGAATTCGTCACTGTCAAAATCATCCGTTATATCGTTTGAGATGACAGGGTTTTCTTTTATACGCATTTCTCGGTTTGCCTTGCGGATAATCGCATCGATATCTTCATCATCCTTGTTAACAACATCTTCTTTGAGTGTCTGTTCAAGGATGATTTTATTTTCAAGTGCGCTTTCGTCGTCTTCAGCCATACGCTCATGTTTTTCAGCTTGATGAACTATATTCTTATACTTTGCAGGGCTGATTTCTTCAAGCTTATCAATCTTCTTTCGGGCTGAACGCTCTGCTTCCTTCTTCTTTTTTCTTTCTTCGATTTCCTTGAGCTCGGCATCAATTTTTGCCTGCTTACGCTTTTTCTTCTCGTTAATTTTCTTCATTCCGATAAGATAATGAATCAGCACAAACAAGAACGAAACGACCTGAATCGCCATCATATGAAGCATAAACGACCACGATTCATAACGGTTTGTTATGAAAATGCTGTTTGAAAGAAAAACGTAAAGGAAGTGGTCAACAGTAGCCATATATGTTGAGCCTGAAATTCTTGTCATCAAACCCCATTTAACGCCGGCAAATGTTTCGTGTACAATGTAGAAAGCAATCATAAACACAGCCATCGGCACAGTAAGACGTCCTCTGCTGAGCTGATCGGGAATATTTCTTGCAAGGTAAGGCAGAATGAACGTCATATACAAAACCGCCTGCATAAAGTTCGCCTTGCCGAAATCAGTGATTTTATTGAATTTTTTAAGTAAAAAACCGCGGAAGAAAATTTCCTTGAATGCGTTTCCGAAGAAGCAGGTGAAAATATAAATTGCAACACCTGCTACCGGTGTAAGATTCTCCTCAGACCTGACATATGTCATATTCGGCGTTTCGAACTGGAGACTCAATGCAGTCGCATCCGTTGAAGCATAGTACGCAACCTCGCAAAGCGTTACAATCGCAAGCGGAACAAGTGTAAAAAACGTTCCGTACAATACCCCGCCAAAGATTTTCTGAGTTTTTTTGCTGATACCGAGAGTTTCAATCGGCTCTTTTGCCGCTAAAAGATACAGGAAAATTATCACAAAGCTAATGAAACGTGCAAAAAACGCATCACCGAGAACCGTGAGGTCCGACCTGAATAAAAATATATCAATACAATAAACCGCAAGCATAACAAAAAACATTGAAAGTGCATTCGGTAAAGTTTGTCCTTTAGGGTTGCTCATCTGTACTCCCCTCTCACTGAAATTCTATCCGAAATATTATACCATAAAAGGATAATTTAATCAACAATGCAATAGAAATTGGATTCCCATGCTGGGATATACGGGTGATGACAGAAATAGAATTTGTATCCCTTGCTTATTTCGTTGATCTTAAGCGGAAGACGGAACATATCGTCATTGCGGTGATAAGCACATACATAAAGCTTCGGCTTGTGGGCAATAATTGTTTTTCTTGCACCTTCAAGTGCTTTTTCTTCACTGCCTTCGATATCCATTTTCAGCACCGTGATCTTTTCACCGTCTAGGATATTGTCAACGCTGTCCGCCTGCACTTCGACCTTTCCCGCAGAGGAAAGCTTCGAATTTCTGCCTTTTTTCTTTTCGAAGAACAGAGTTTCTTTTTTGTCCCAGACAGCAAGATTATGCGTTTCGATATTTTCAACTTCAGCTGTTTTATCTGTCAGCTTTCTGTAATTTTTCTCGTCAGCTTCAACAGCTATGATTTTTTCATATCTGCCGTCGGTTGCTTGTAAAAACTCCCTGACCGTGTCGCCGTCATATGCACCGAGGTCCATAAAAATCTCGTTTTCTCCAAGATTAAGATATTCGGAATATATTTCCTCCTTCTTTTTTTCGCAGGAGAAAAGGTACTCAACTTTTCCGCTTACCTTGAAATTGAGAATATCAACGTAACTCTTACGCGAAAAATCATCACTTAAAAGCGAATAAGCTTCGTCAAATTCCGCGTCGTGTTTTTCGATGAATTCTCGGGTGAAAATTCCGTCGTTAACTATCGGTACATTAGGTGCAACAAGAGGATGCTCTTCTGACATTCTGCGGATTTTTTCAAGCATTGCCTCATCGTGCATCGCAAAACAGACAACCACTACAAAATCTTCATACTTTTCGCAGACATCGGAATATTTTACGACCTTGTAGCCGCGGAAGCTGTGTCCGCGCACGAATTCGTCGCTCGCGAAAACTTCTGAAGCTTTTACCCCGATTTCATCAAGCTTTTCCATTACCATATCCGTTCCGTTGCCCATTCCGTAAAGCACTATCGGCAACGTGGTTTCTCTGAGAAAATCCCACACGTTTTTTTCTTTAATCTTTTCTATCATATTTTGTCCGCTTTCTGTTGTATTCGAATATAGATGTATGATATACTAAATTATCAAAATAATCAAGGATGTGATTCTTGTGAGATATGATTTTTCAGGTTTTAAAATTGTTGCAGATGCTCCGATTGAGATTAAAGCAGCTGAATTCTTTGCGGAAGAAATCGAGCTCAGAACAGGTTTCAACCCCGAAATCGTCAATAAAGTGCCTGCAGATAACTTTGTTTCACTCCGCATTGAAGATGAAAGCGAAAGCGAAGAATATTCCGTTGAGCATAACGGCAATACAGTTGTCATCACAGCTCACCGCCTCAGAAGCCTTATTTACGGCTTTGCTGAATTTCTTAAAAAAGCTGTTTACGAAAACGGCAGAATTTTCCTTGTTAAAAACATCAGCATCAAAAGAAATCCTTCTATGCAGATAAGAGGTCATCAGCTCAGCTACACTAATATGAACAACACAGTTGATATGTGGGGCAAAGCTGAATACGAGCGTTACATCCGCGACCTTATGCTTTTCGGCACAAATATGGTTGAGGCCGACTCAGGTGTCCGTGAGGAGAAGAGCACACTTATGCGT
Source organism: Acutalibacteraceae bacterium (assembly GCA_045648305.1). Taxonomy (GTDB): domain Bacteria; phylum Bacillota; class Clostridia; order Oscillospirales; family Acutalibacteraceae; genus CAG-488. The sequence goes on along the minus strand of JAZRNR010000102.1, from coordinate 1,885 downwards.
TTTTCGCAGAAAGAGATGCTTATTGCGATGTCTGAAATCTGCCTTGAATACGACATTGACCTTTCCGTCTGGCACGAGCTTTGGAGCAAGGACAGCGACGAAGAAACAATGGCGAAAATGCACAAGCTTTACGACGACCTTCCGAAGCTTGATGTTCTCTTCCCTCCGGGAGGCGACCCGGGTGATATGCAGGGCGAAGCTTTTGTTCAGCGTTGCGTTAAAATGAAGCGTGAAATGCAGAAGGTTTTCCCGAATATCCAGATGTGGCCGTCCGCTCAGGCTCCGCATGAATACCCCGATTGGGGCGAGCGTTTTGCAAAAGAAATGGCAAAGTGTCCTGAAGAAATTGACGGTGTTATCTACGGTCCGAACCACGCGATGCCTCTTGACGAGCTTCGCAGAAAGATTGATAAACGCTACCCTATCCGTCTTTATCCCGATATCGGTCACAACGTGCGTTGCGAAACTCCCGTTCATTTTGACCGTGACGACTGGCACTATGCACTTGCGGCAACTCTCAGCCGTGAAGCTGTCAATCCCCGCCCGTCAGAATACAGACTTTACCACAGAATTACCCGTCAGTATGCTGTCGGAAGCGTTACATACTCAGAAGGTGTCAACGATGACCTTAATAAGTGTGTATGGGGTGCAATGGATCTCGATTTCAACTATGATTTAAGAGAAATCGTGCAGGATTACTGCCGTACATTCTTCCCGGGTGCTGACACCGATGCAATCGCTGAGCTTATCATTTCTCTTGAGCAGAACTGGAGCTGTGACCCGAAGGAAAACGGAAATATTCAGCCGAATTTCGACGGTTTTGTTTCACTTGCAGAAAGTAACCCTGAGCTTATGAAAAACTGGAGATTTGTTCTTCATCTTTTCAGAGCTTATTGTGACAAGCTCGTCCGTGACAGAAGAATTTTTGAAACTGAGCTTATAAACGAAGCTGAAATTCTTATCCGTAAGGGCGATGTTGACGGTGCAATCAAGGTTCTTTCAACTGATTTTTCCGATGAATACAAGCTCAACCGTCAGAAAATTGATGAATATGCAGAGCTTCTTTTCAATCAGATTGGTATTCAGCTTGACGTCGAGCATTATCACGGTATGAGCTGGGAACGCGGTTGCACGCTTATGACAATCGACAACCCTGTTACCGACAGACGTTATCTGCTTGAAAAGCTACAGAAAAATCCCGAAAATGCACTTCTTTACATCGACAGAAACAAGGTTGCTCACGATGAATATTATTTCTCCTTTGCCGAGCACGGATTTGACGTCTGCGGAAAGCAGAAGGGCGAGTTTTATATGAATTTCCGTGGAGATCAGAATTTCAAAGCCGAGCTTCCTGTATGTATGACGAAGGTTTACGACCATTTTAACTTTGAAACCACGGTTTCGGGTCTTACTTCAGGTGACTACAAATTAAGAATCACATACAAAATCAACCCGAACGATGAAATTATTCATCATAAGGTTGTTGTTAACGGTAACGTCATCCACGACGGTGGACAGTACGGCGGTTTCAGGGATGAAGAATTTGAAAAACTTTACCTTGCTGACGGCTATTGGAGCGTTGTTTACGATATTCCTGAAAAGTTTATTGTAAACGGTAGTGCTACACTTGAAATCACAGAGCCGATTGACGGATTTATGATAAGTGAGTATTGGTTTGAGAAGGCATAATAAAAATAAGGAGTAAATTATAATGAAAAAATTTCTTTGCTCGTTACTCGTTTTTATAATTATTATAACATCTTCAGCTATAGCTTTTTCAAAAAGTATGGGTGACGTAAATTCTGACGGAAAAGTCAACTCTTCGGATGCGTTGCTTATTCTTAAGAGCAGTGTCGGTATGAACCTTGCTAATTTCAACGCTTCA
>JAZRNR010000101.1:0-15650 GCA_045648305.1 Acutalibacteraceae bacterium | reverse complement strand
GACGTTGATGCAATCAAGGCAAGAGTTAACCAGATTAAAGCACAGATTGCTGAAACAACATCAGATTTCGATCGTGAAAAGCTTCAGGAAAGACTTGCAAAAATGGCAGGTGGCGTTGCAGTTATCCGAGTTGGTGCTGCTACTGTAACAGAAATGAAGGAAAAGAAGCTTCGTATCGAAGATGCTCTTGCTGCAACAAAGGCTGCTGTTGAAGAAGGTACAGTTGCAGGTGGTGGCGTTGCTCTCCTCGGTGCTATCAAGGCTGCAGAAGCACTCCTTGATACAGAAGATGCTGATTTCAAGACAGGTGTTAAGATTGTTCTTAAGGCTATTGAAGAACCGGTTCGTCAGATTGCAGCAAATGCAGGTCTTGAAGGCTCAGTTATCGTAAATGAAATCGTTAATGCAAATAAAGTAGGCTACGGCTATAACTTTGCAACAAGCGAATATGTTGATATGTTCGAAGCAGGTATCCTTGACCCGACTAAGGTTACACGTTCAGCTCTCCAGAACGCTTCCAGCGTTGCTGCAATGGTTCTCACAACAGAGTCACTTGTTGCTGACAAACCCGACCCGGCAGCAGATGCAGCTGCAGCAGCTGCAATGGCAGGTCAGGCAGGCGGAATGTATTAATCATTATTCTGCAAAAACAATATAGTATTGATTTCAACAGGCTTTCGGTAAAACGAGAGCCTGTTTTTTTATATCTTTTTCAATTATTTACAAATTTTCCCGTAACTGTGTTTACTTTTCTCTCAAAAGTTGGTAGAATAGTTCTATCAATGTTCTGAGGTGATATTATGAGTAAAAAATTAGGCGTTGCAATCATCGGATGCGGTAACATTTCAGGTTCACACATCCCGAATTATCTTAAACTTGATAATGTCGAAGTAAGATATTTCTGCGACATTATTCCCGAAAGAGCAGACAGAGCTGTTGAAAAATACGGTTGCGGTACTGCTGTATATAATTACAAGGAGCTTCTCGGCAAGGACGATATCGACATCGTTTCTGTTTGTACACATAACGATTTCCACGCTCCGATTTCTATCGACTTTATGCGTGACGGTAAGGACGTTCTTTGCGAAAAGCCTGCTGCGAGAACTGTTGAAGAGGCTCTCGAAATGCAGAAGGTTGCTCACGAAACAGGCAGAATGCTTCAGATTGGTGTTGTTAACCGTTTCTGCGACAATGTTAACCACGTAAGAAAGCTTATTGCTGACGGTGAACTTGGTGAGGTTTATCAGGTATATGTAAGTTTCCGTGCTCACCGTTCAATTCCCGGTCTCGGCGGTGACTTCACACAGAAGGCTAAGTCAGGCGGCGGCGTTCTTATCGACTGGGGTGTTCATTACCTCGACCTTACACTCTACTGCCTTGGTGACCCGACTCCCCTTACCTGCTCAGGTGAAGCTTATTGCAAGCTCGGTAAGGATATGAAGAACTACGTTTACACAGGAATGTGGGCTGAAGATTCTTCAGATAAGGAAAACGGTACATACGACGTTGACGACTTTGTTTCAGGATTTATCCGCACAACAGGTGCAAACATCACATTCAACGGAGCATGGGCACAGAACATCGGTCAGTCAGAAACTTTCGTTGACTTTATGGGTACAAAAGCAGGCGTTCGTCTTTACTACGGCGGAAAGTTCACAATGTACTCAACAATGAACGGTATGCTTACAGAAATCAAGACTGACTTTGCTACAACAGGCTTCGACTACTTTGCAGAAATCAAGGCTTTTGTTGAATCTGTTGAAACAAGAAAGCCGAATCAGGCACACATCGACAAGGCAATCCTTACATCAAAGCTTCTTGATGCTATCTACAAATCATCTGACGAGCAGAAAGAAATCACATTATAATACGGAGGACGTTAAAAATGGAAACCAGAATTTTTGAAAATGCTGAAGAAATCGCAGTTGCAGCTGCCGAGCTTTACAAGGAACTTATAAACAACAAGCCGAACGCTGTTCTCGGCCTTGCAACAGGTGCAACTCCCGTTCCGACATATCAGAACCTCATCAAGATGTATGAAAACGGTGAATTAAGCTTCAAGGACATAACAACATTCAACCTTGACGAATACTGCGACCTTGACAAAAACGACAAAAACAGCTACTACACATTTATGCACGAAAATCTTTTCTCAAAGGTTGACATCAACGGGGATAAGGTAAACTTCCTTGACGGTAATGCTCCTGACTGCGACGCTGAAAGCAAGAGATACGCTGAGGCAATCAAGGCTGCAGGCGGTATTGACCTTCAGCTCCTCGGTATCGGTACAAACGGTCATATTGCATTCAATGAGCCTGCAGACGAATTCACGGATGAGGCTTTCAAGGTTACACTTACACAGAGCACAATTGACTCCAACCAGAAGTATTTCGGTGACACTCCGATGCCGAGATACGCTATGACAATGGGTATCGGCTCAATTATGCGTTCAAAGAAGATTCTTCTTATCGCAACAGGCGAAGCTAAGGCTGACGCAGTCAAGGCTCTTCACTCAGGTGAAATCACACCGAGAATCCCCTGCTCAATTCTTAATCAGCACGATGATGTTATCATCATGCTCGATAAGGCTGCTGCAAAGCTTCTTTAATTTTCATATTTACAAACCGTCTTATGCAACACATAAGGCGGTTTTTGTTTTTTAATCTACTTTTTAACAGTAAAAAATCTTGGACAATATAATAATTTTGTCTTACTTTCCTTGCGTTTTCCAACACGGTGTGGTATACTACACAAGAATAAATTCAAGAGAGAGGTATTTTTATGAAACCGATGAAGGCTAACGTTGCCGGTAGAAAATGTCCCCCGCTCCCCAATTTTGAAACAACTAAGGAAATTGTTCTCTACGGTGCTCAGGCAGGTGGAGATAAATTACAGTATAAATACTATAATTTCAAGGATGAAGTTGAGAGTAAGACTTTCAACGAAGTAAACTATGAATTCAGAGGTATCGGTGAGTACCTTTACAAAAAAGGTCTTGGCGGCAAAAAAGTAGCAATCCTCAGCGAAAACTGCTACTACTGGATTGCTTGTTACTTTGCAATCATCACAGGTAACATGACAGTTATTCCGATGGACCCGAAGCTTCCCGATGAAGATCTTACAGACGTTATCGTAAGAAGTGACTGTGATGCTATCATTTACTCAAAAGATTTCAAATCTTCAATCGAAATGATGAAGAAAACAGAAGGCGTTGTTCTCACAGAGTACATACAGCTTGAAAATTATTATGACATCATCGAAGAAGGCCACGCATACGCAAAGGAAACAGGCAAGAGTTACCTTGACGAAGAGGTTAAACCCGATGACGTTGCATTCATCGTTTACACATCAGGCACAACAGGCAAGAGCAAGGGCGTTATGCTCACTCAGGGCAGTGTTGCTGCCGATGCACTTGCAGGCGTTAAATCTGCACCGAGCGGACACGCAATCGGCTTCCTTCCGCTTCACCATACATACTCATGGGTAAGTGCACTCTTCACAGGCTGCCTCCTTTCAGAGTGGGGCTTCATCTGCAGAAGCATCAAGGACATTCAGAAAGACCTTGCAGATTATCATCCGCACAACTTCGCAGGTGTTCCTCTTGCAGTTGAAACAATTTACAAAAAAATCTGGTTCACAGCTAAAAAGACAGGCAGAGACGAAAAACTCAAGAAAGGTCTTAAGATCAGCAACTTCCTTATGAAGTACGGCATCGACAGGAGAAGAAAGCTTTTCAAGACAATTATCGACAATCTTGGCGGTGAGCTTGCTCTTATCATCTGTGGTGGTGCGTACCTTGACGAAAAATACGAGCGCGGTATGTACGATTTAGGTATTCAGATTGTTAACGGCTACGGCATTACAGAATGTTCACCCGCTATTACAGCTAACAACCCTGACCACTTCAAGTTCGGCAGCTGCGGTACTCCGCTTGAATGTAACGAAATCAAGATTCACGACCCTGATGAAGAAGGTGTTGGTGAAATCTATGTTCGCGGTAAGAACGTTATGAAGGGTTACTACAAAGAGCCTGAAGCAACAGCTGAAGTATTTGACGGTGAATGGTTCAAGACAGGCGACTACGGCTACATCGATGAGGACGGCTTCCTCTTCTTCCGCGGAAGAAAGAAGAACCTTATCGTTCTTAGCAACGGTAAAAACGTTTCTCCCGAAGAAATTGAAGATAAGCTTTCAACAATTGAGTACGTTAAAGAAGTTGTTGTTTACGACGAAGACGGCTTTATCACAGCCGAATTCTTCCTTGACACACTTGAGGTTCCTGATGCAAAGGAAAGAATCAAGAACGACGTTAACGAAATTAATAAGAAGCTTCCTGGCTACAAGCAGGTTGCTAAGGTTAAGACACGTGACACAGAATTCCCGAAGACAACAACACTCAAGATTCTCAGAAACAACAGAGATAAATAAGTTCAAAGACCGAGGTTCAAATAAGCCTCGGTCTTTTCTTTACATAAACGTATCCATCAGGTTGTTTGCTGTCTTCATTGCCTTGTTTGCCATTTTCTTGTAGTTCATCTTTTTTGAACCCTTCATTGAACCGCCGATAAGTGCAGTTGCTCCGCCGACAAGCATTCCGACGCCAATACCCTTCATCACGTTTGAAGTTGTGCTTTTCATTTCAAAATCCCTCCTCGTTTTTATTGTTTGCGAAAGAGAGAATAATATACTTGATGTTGATTTTTCCTGTCAGAGTTGATATAATACTTTTTAGATTTTTTCGGAGATGATAATTTTGGAAAAACAGAAAAAAATTGCACTGATTAACGATATGTCCTGCGTCGGAAGATGCTCGCTTACCGTCGCACTTCCTATTATATCCTCCTGCGGTTTTCAGGCTGTGCCGATGCCTACGGGAATTTTTTCCGCACACACGGAATTTGACGGTTTTGTTTGTGCTGACCTGACGGATAAAATGCAATCATTTGCAGATCACTGGAAAAACATAGGTATCCGTTTTGATGCGATTTATACAGGATATCTTGCAACAAGAGAGCAGGCAGAAACCGTTAAAAGATTTTTAATTGATTTTAAAAAGAGCGATACTCTCTGTATCGTTGACCCGGTTATGGGTGATAACGGTAAATTCTACAGCCAGATTGACGAAAGCTTTATTTCGGAAATGCGTTTTCTTTGTGCTATGGCAGACATCATCACACCGAACGTTACGGAAGCTGAGATGCTTGCTGGCGTTGAATGCACACAGGCTCCTTACAGTGCTGATCATATCAAAGAGCTTCTTATAAGCCTTCGCAACCTCGGCACAGGTCGAATTGTCATTACGGGAATTGAAAGCGAAGACGGACAGATCGGCTGTGCTGTTTACGACAGCTACACAAGAAAAGCAAATATGTTCTTCACTCCGAAAGCTGAAGGCCGTTTCCCCGGAGCGGGCGACGTTTTTGCTTCTTCGCTTGTTTCTGCAGTTATGAACGGCAAAGAATTTACGGATGCGGTACAGATTGCAATGTCCTTTACCTGCGACTGTGTTGAAAAAACAGCACTGACAGACGAGCCGAGAGGATTCGGACTTCAGTTTGAACCACAGATAGAAAAACTTATTAAAGCGGTGAAATAATGGCAACTCTTAACATAGTTCTTGTTGAACCCGAAATTCCGCAGAACACAGGCAACATCGCACGTACCTGTGCCGCAACGGGAACAAGGCTTCATATCGTTGAGCCGATGGGTTTCAAAATTGACGACAGAAAATTAAAAAGAGCAGGGCTTGATTACTGGCACCTGCTTGACATTACATACTACAAAAACCTTGACGATTTCTTTGAGAAAAACCAAGGCGGTGAATTCAGATTTTTCACAACAAAGGCTCAGAACAGACACACAGACGTTGAGTATCACGATGACGTTTATCTTTTCTTCGGAAAAGAAACAAAAGGTTTGCCCGAACAGTTGCTTTTTGAAAATCCTGAAAAATGTGTACGAATTCCGATGATTAACGATTCGTCCGCACGAAGCCTCAATCTTTCAAATTCAGTTGCAATCGCGGTTTACGAGGTTCTTCGTCAGTGGGACTACCCTGATCTTTTGTGTTCGGGAAAATTAACACAATTCAACTGGGAAGATGCATAACATTCAGACTTCAACATTTTAAACAATGTTGGGGTCTTTTGTTTTGTGCAACATTTTCCCTCTTAGATATTTACTTTTATTTCTTTTTTTGCTAAAATCCGATTGAATCCAGCAATAAAGGGGTGTTAAAATGGCTGAAATAAGTAACAGGCCCATTCCTTCCGAGTTTCGCGACAAACTTTATTCTGTTGTGAAGCCTGAAGATATACTTTTTATCGTCGTAGGTGATTTGAACCTAAACGGAAAGTATGCAGAATCAATGGCTGTGTTCTTAAAAGACCGTGTTATTACCTTTGATGAATGCCTTGATGTCGAATATAAAGAAACAAAATATTCTGACATTGAAAAAGCAAAAATCAAACGACTTTACGGTAATGCAATTTTCAAAGTCAAAAAGAACGACGGCACGTACGAAGCCTTGCTCAGGTTTTCATATGCTGCAGCTGAGGTTGCCGATGCAGGTGCCAATTTCATCAACGTAACAAATCAGAACGGTTACAAGGAAGATGAGCTTGAGGTTGTTGAGGCGGTTTACAGTAAGCAGCGTTCTTTCTGTCCAAAGTGCGGACGTAAGCTTCCCAAGCCTAATGCCGAATGTATCAACTGTTCAGGTAAAGGCAAAATAATAAGTAAATTTGCAAAATACATCAGTCCCGAAAAAGGTTCACTTATATTTTGTATGATTCTTTCTGTTGTTACAACGGCTATGTCACTTGTTCCGCCGTACATAACAAAAACGCTTGTCGACAGCGTTATACCCGATCATAACAGAAAGGGTCTTATTGCAATCATCCTGTTGCTTGTCGGTGTATATGTTGTACAGTATGCGGTTAACGGACTTCGTGCATATCAGCTCCGCCTTACCGGTGACAGAATCATTATGGGAATCAAAAAAGATATCTATGCGAAAGCACAGTATCTCCCGATGAGCTTCTATGACAAAATTTCAACAGGTTCTGTTATCAACAGAGTCAATTCCGACGCTTCTGTTATTCAGAACTTCGTTATGAAAATATCTCAGGAAGCAATTGTGCAGGCTTTCACGCTTATCGGTCTTATAATCATTATGCTCAGTATGAACTGGAAGCTGACCTTGTTTTCGCTCATTCCGATTCCTACTGTTGTGATTGTTGCAAAAATTTTCACAAAAACGATAAAGCCGAAATATATGCGCTTATGGCGCAGAGGTTCTGCAATTTCAACTATCCTTGCAGATACCATTCCCGGTGTACGAATTGTTAAAGCGTTCACCAACGAAAAAAGTGCTATCCGTAAATTCGATTCATACTGTGACGAATGGTACCACGAAGACAAAAAGGTTGCTGCACCTGCAGCTATCTTCCCGTCAGTTATCACGTTCCTAGTTACCTGCGGTTCGCTTGTAATATGGTTCATCGGCGGTGAAATGGTTATCGGAGGAGAAAGCGACATCACTCTCGGTTTACTCGTTTCGTTCATTTCATATGCAAGTATGTTCTATACCCCCGTCAATTTCTTTGCGAATATCGGCGATACATATCAGAACACTCTTGCTTCTGCTGAAAAAATCCTTGATATCCTTGATGCTGAACCCGAGCACAACTTCGGTAAAGGCAACACGGAGCCCCGACTTGACGGCAGAATTGAATTCAAGAATGTCAACTTTGCCTTTGACCGTTCAAAGAAAGTTCTTTCAAATATCAATCTCACAATCGAACCGGGCGATATCGTCGGTATTGTTGGAACAACAGGTTCGGGTAAGTCAACGCTTATCAACCTGCTTATGCGTTATTACGATGAATATGACGGTGAAATTTTTGTTGACGGAGAAAACATCCGTAACATCGATATGGATTATTACAGAAACTCTATAGGTTTCGTTCAGCAGGAGCCGATGATGTTCCGTGACACAATCTTTAACAACATTGCATATGGAAGCAACAACACTAAAGTTGAGCAGGTTCTTTATGCAGCAGAGGTTGCCAACGCTCACGGATTTATTTCCAAAATGCCTGACGCTTATGACACAATGCTTGGTGAAAGAGGTGTCGGCCTTTCTGGTGGTGAAAAGCAGCGAGTTTCAATTGCAAGAGCTGTTCTTAAAAATCCGAGTATACTTATTTTTGACGAAGCGACAGCTGCCGTTGACTCTGAAACAGAAAATCTTATCCAGAGCGCTATTGAAAGACTCATCAGCGGACGTACCACAATCATGATTGCTCACCGTCTTTCAACTCTTCGCAAGGCAAACAAAATAGTCGTTGTTGACAAAGGTGAAATTGTTGAGTGCGGCACGCCTGAAGAGCTTATGGCACTTAAGGGCAAGTACTACAAGCTGATTGAAATTCAGTCTATGGGCGACTTGCTCAGAAAGAAAAAAGAAGAAGAAAACTTTGAATAAGGAGTGACAAAATATGCCGAACTATATTGAAGGAAGTTCATTGAAGCTTACACCTGTTGATCGCATATTTGTCAATGCAGAGTTTTATTCAGGTGAAAAGTTTGAAAACGCTGAACTGCACAGAATGTTTCCTATCACAGGACTTACACAATACATCGCACTTATAGACTCTGAGGGTAACGAAATCGGTATAATCCGTGACCTGAATGATCTTATTCCCGAATCGCGCGATGTTGCTTTAGGCTGTCTTGATGAATACTATATGATGCCGAGAATCAAGCGTTTTATAAAAATGAGTGAAAAATTTAAAATATGGATGTGGACAGTGGAAACGGACAAGGGTATCTGCACATTTGAAATCCGTAATCATATAACCGCAATCAAGCCTTTGTACGACGGACGCATACTTATCAAGGATGCAAACGATAACCGTTACGAGGTTCCCGATGTAAAAAAACTTGACAAGAAGAGTTACAATATGTTAGCTCCGAAGATTTAACGAAAGGGTAAATACTATGAAATTACTTATTGCTATTGTAAATAACGAAGACAGTGCAGTTGTTTCTTCTGCATTGACAAAGGACGGATTCAGCGTTACAAAGCTTTCCACCACAGGCGGATTCCTTATGGTAGGTAACACAACCTTCCTTATCGGTGCTGAAGACAAGGATGTTCCGAAGGCAAAGGAAATTATCAAAAAGAATTCCGAAAAAAGAAAGCGTTCTGTCCCCTCAACATCAGCTCTCGGCAGCGGTCTTTCCGAAGGTGATCTTGGAGTTGAGGTCACAATCGGCGGTGCAATAGTTTTCACCGTAGACGTTGAAGGCGTAGATAAATATTAATACAAAAAAGAAAGAGGAAGCATCAGCTTCCTCTTTTAATTTATACTGCAACATTTAAAATTGTAAGTCCAAGGCACATCTGGGCAAAAAAGTAAGTCCAGACGTTCAATTTTCTCATTCCGTAGCTTTTTGAATACAACGGTGTAAATCGGAGCAATGCAAGAGTGAAATCTGAAACATCAAACATACAAACTCCGACTGCAAGTATAATTCCTGTCAGAAGTCCGTTTTCTATCGGACTTTCCTTCATAAAATGTATGCTCAAAGTAATCGCCTTAACGAACATAACCATAATTACGTTCATATAAATCGTGCACGGAATAAAAGCTTTTCCGTAATCCGCCTTAAGCATATGCAGTCGGCACTGACCGAAGCACACACCGCCAATCAACAGAACTGCTTCCGCAATGCTGAGAAACGGAGCTTCCGGGAAGTACATGTTCTGCACTTTCATAAATGCAATTATGTAACAGATATGACCCAGAAGGAAAGTAAGAATTCCGGCAACGAAAAAGTTTTCGTTCGTATTGTAATGAAGAACGAAATCGCCTACCCACGAAATACACAAGCCGAGCAGAACAAGCCACGCATAGCCTGTGAAATTGTTTGCACAAAACATCGAAAGAATTGCTGTTAACACAAAAATCGTTGAACAGGTAGCCTTCATTGCCAATGATTTTTTGCTTGGTTTCGGAACTTCAACCTTCAGGAAAATACTGCTTGAAACTATTTGCGCCACAAATAAAGCGACAAAGCCTATAATATACGGTACTGACATTCCGTAATCCCCCTCATTTTTATTTTCTCTGATGCAATTTACTTTGTTGTGCTTCCGAATCCACCGTTGCGGATATCGGTTACGTCATCGTCAAACGTGATTCCGTATTCAATGAAAATACCCTGTGCGAATCCCTGACCCGCTTTGACTTCAACGGTTTTTCCCTCGTTGGAGTCATTTGTTATTTTAATGAAGATGTGACCCTCATTGTCCGAGTAAAAATAATCGCTGTCGATTATGCCGACGGTGTTGTTAAGCTGAAGACGGAATTTAAATCCGAGACCGCTTCTGGGGTATATTTTTAACACCCAACCCTCTTCAATTTCGCAACGGATACCCGTCGGAATTTTTATTGTCTGACCGGGTTCAAGAGTGAAATCAACAGGGCTGAAAACATCATATCCTGCAGAGCCAGAAGTTGCTCTTCGCGGAAGGTTGATTCCGTCATAAATTTCTCTGATCTCTTCAGGTGTACCGCCGAAGTCATCTGCCCACGATTCGCAGAAGTTTTCAAAGCTTACCTTGCTGAACTGAGCAACACGTTTGATGTTAGCATTTTTATTTCTGCGTTCTCTTCGTTTTTCTCTCTTCTTTTCTTTTTCCTTTTCTTTATCTCTGTCTTTTTCTTTGTCCTTGTCTTTCTTCTTTTCCTTCTCTTTTTCTGCATCCTCATCAACGAACTTACCCTTGTGTGTAACATCCAACACGTGATGAGCCTGTTCAAAAGCCTTAACGCCCAGAGTCTGAATCGGAGCAATCTGAGGCAGGAAATGATCCATATCATGCTTAAGATAATCTGCAATTGCCGTTATCGGAGGTTTGCTTGACGGGCTGAACGAAACTTCGTCATCGTCAAAAGTAAATTTGATTATACGCTGGCAGACAGCCTCAATCGGTCGCATATGGATTGTAAGCTCATTCTGCGTTGTCCACGCTGCAGTTGAGTTTGCCGTAAACGGCATCTTCGCAAGAGTTATCGGACTGCGGCGAGGTTTACCGTCCATACCGCAGACGATTGTGTTTTTCTCGTCGCCCTCTGCCCAACTCATTGTGCAGGTATCCTCATCGAATTCAAAAACAATATCCGTAATTCCGCCCGCTTTGTCAGCAGACATATAAACAATCGGAATCGGAAGCATACTTACAGGGAAACCTGCAGCAGAAAGAACCATATTCTTTGAGAACTTCATTTTCTTACCATGAAGCCATTCTTCAAGAAGACTTCTTTGCATTGCAGGAAGATCATCGTCAAGAGGAGCCAGTGCAGGTCTTTCCTCAAGCGTTTCTTCCGCGTCAGCTTCAATAAGACATTTCGGGAAATGACGCCAGATGCAGTCGCGTGTTTTCTGCTCATTAACCTCGCCTGCTGTCATAATGAAAGCAGCGTCATAATCCTTCGCAACTATACCGAACTGAGAGAACATACCGTCAGCTCTGTAACCGTGAACACCTGCACAACGCCAGAAGCAATATCCGTAGCCTGACTGTGAGTCTGGAGTCTTATTGACAGCAGAATTGTCTGCCTGAATTTTCTGTGATTTATGCACCCAATCGGCAGGGATAACCTGCTGACCGTTAAAAACGCCCTTCTGCTGATAGCAGAGCGTAAATTTTGCAATATCTTCTGTTTTGAGGAAGAGTCCCCATCCGCCTGCTTCAATACCGTCGGCATCCTTTTCCCAGAAAGGAACATCAATTCCGAGAGGCTCGAACAAACGCGGAGTAAGATAATCAATAACGCTCATACCCGTAACTCTTGTAAGCATTGCGCAAAGCATATACTGATTTTCGCTTATATACTCCCATCCCTCGCCCGGCTTGAATTTCCACGGGGCATCGAAGAAATCCTTAATCCACTGATTCTTACCCTTGTCTGTAAAAACACTTACGCTTTTACCTGACTGCATCGAAAGAAGATGATGCACGTTAAGAATCTGAAGGTTTTCGTCAGGCTCACCCTCGCAGTATTCGGGGAAAATATCAATAACTCTTGTGTCAAGTGAAAGAAGTCCTTCACTGACAGCAAATCCGACAGCGGCAGAAGTGAAGCTTTTGCTGACGGAATATGCAGCGTGAGGCATATCGGGAGCATACGGGTCTGCCCACGTTTCAAAAGCGACCTTGCCGTGTCTTAAAACCATAATGCTGTGGACTTCAATATTACTTTCTTTAAAGTCCTTTATAAGCTCGGCAATCTCTCTTGAAGAAACGCCGACCTGTTCAGGGTAGTCAGCCCTTTCGAGGCTGATATTCTTTTTGTTTTCCATAACCTATCACCTCAGGAATGTATTAATCTGCTTTTTTGTTTTTGTCTCTTTTTCTGAAGAAGAAAACCTGTGCCGCAATTATTGCACCACCGCAAAGAACAACCGCAATAAGACGTCCTGCAGTGAATTCAAACTTGAGTGTAACAGCCTTTTTCTCACCAAGGGTAAGATTATCATAAGCAGACTGCAAAGCGTGACGTGCATTCTGCATTTCAGAAAGTGAACCCTTTCCCGAAAGAAGATTTTTTGCTTCGTCAAGTGCTGTTGAAAACGCTTTTTCAGAATCCGTTGTATACGGCTGAAGATCGGTTGACTTATACAAATCAACATAATAATTAAGCTGTTTTTCTTCGTCTTCAATTTGTTCAAGGTATTCGTTGAACTGCTCGGGATAATCGGTTTCGATTACGGAATAACCAAGTCTGATAAGGTCATCCCAACCGCGTTCGCTGTCGGGTCGCTTGCCGCTTCTGCCGTTTACCATTGAAGCCATCGCTCTGCCTTGTTCGTTAAATCGATCCATAAGGAATTCATCGTAAAGCACACCGTTTCCGTTTTTGCTTCCGAGCTCAACAACATTCATACCGTTTTCAAAAGATTTTTTCACGGCTGAAGTTGCAAGAAAAATTATATTACCCTGATAATTGCCGAAAACCGTAATATCGTCATATACCGATGTTGTTTTAATTATATCCGAATTTGAATCTGAAAGGAAACGGAAGGCAACCTTCTCTGTTGCTCCGAGAGCCTTTACCTCGGCATAAACCTTTTCAAAATCCTCGCAGTTTGTGTTGAGGATAAGAAGCGAATCTTCACTTACAAAAGAAAGTGCGGAGTCAAGACCAGAAACACGGCAATCGGTTTTCGCTTTGTCCTCAGAGCCGTTTTCAGCACGAAGATAAAGTGATGCCAGCTCTGCGTATGTTTTGTCGGCAACATTACCCGAAACAGTTTTTCCGTCCGCATCAACAACCATTCTGTCTGTTGTGTCGTCTGCCAAAAGAACAGCCTTGCCGTCCTTTGTCAGCTTTACGTCAACAGAAACAAAACCATATTCACAGCCTGCCTTAACAGCCTCGGCTGAATTTTCAGGGAAAGAATGCCAATCGCCCCTGTGTACAATACAGATTATTTTTTCTGCCGAATCAAGGTCTTCCCTCGACACAGCTCCGACACTAATTGAAAAAATGTTGAAAACTAATGTCAGGATTAACATCGATAATACAAATTTATTCCAAAAACGAACCATTTTGTTCTCCTATGCCATATTTTTCTATTATTATAGCACAAAATATATAAAAAATAAAGAAAAAATTTTTATATAATTTAGCAAACAAATGTTTGCTTTTTCTGAAAAAGTGTGATATAATGTCCCCAAGAATAGTGCAAAGAAGGGATTTCAGTATGCAGATTAATGATACCCAACGAAAAATATATGAATTTCTTGTTGAAAGAAGTACTGACGGTGTTCCGCCTTCAGTTCGTGAAATAGGTGCAGCAGTCGGCCTTCGTTCGACCTCGTCCGTGCAGTCAAATCTTGACGCTCTTGAGGCTGCAGGTTACATTCAGCGTGACCCGCTTCTTAAGCGTTCAATCCGAATTATGGGTCAGGCAGATAACGTTACTCAGGTGCCGATTCTTGGTACGGTAACCGCAGGTGCACCGATTCTTGCAGTTGAACAGATTGAGGGTTATTTCCCCTACACAGGAACTGTTTCAAGGGACAAGCCTCTTTTCGCTCTTCACATACGCGGTGAAAGTATGATTCAGGCAGGCATCCTTGACGGTGACCTTGTTATTGCAGAAAAAACTCCGTTTGCAAGAAACGGAGAAATCGTTATCGCTATGGTTGATGACGAAGCAACGTGTAAGACTTTTTACAAAGAAAACGGATATTACCGTCTTCAGCCGGAAAACGACACTTACGAGCCAATTATTGTTGACGACTGTTCAATCCTCGGTAAGGTTGTCGCTGTAATGAGATATTATTAATCCCATAAAAAATTAACACCACGTCACAAGACGTGGTGTTCTGTTATATTGTGAGGATTCCTACAATCCAGATTGACATAAAAACAAAGACAACTGCAACAAGTATGTAAAAATAGTACAGTACTGTTTTCATCATATATTTAAGCTTTTTTTCTTTGTTACCTGCAGCTGCAGCACGCTCGGCACTTACTTTCTGTGCGGCAATAATTATTGTCGCAAGAAGAGCCAATGCGCAGATGATACTTAACCAAAGAGGTGCTTCAAAATCACCCGATCTTAAAAAGAAGCCACCGACAGCGATTGCGCAAGAAATCAAAAGCCAAAGGAACTTTTCAAACGGCTTCGGAAGCTTTTCTTTTTTCTCGGTCTTTACCTGTTCGCTCATCGCTATCCCTCCTTTTAAAATACGTTTAAGGTATAATACCATATTAATTGCTGAATTTCAATATAAATATTGAAATCTAATTTTCTGTATGATAAAATTACATTGTTATTTTCTTTATTTTTCAAGGAGGTCAGTTTTATGCAGAAAAGAAAATTTGAAAACCTTGGCGCAGAGGCTTCGGTTCTCGGCTACGGTTGTATGCGTTTCCCGATGAAAGACGGAAAAATTGATGAAATTGAATCTGAGCGTTTGCTTGACCGTGCTATGGAAGCAGGCGTTAATTATTACGACACCGCTTATCCGTACCACGACGGTGAAAGCGAACCATTCGTCGGAAGAGCACTTAAAAAATATGACAGAGAGTCATTTTACCTTGCAACAAAACTTCCCATCTGGAAGCTCGACAGCATTGCAGACGTAGAAAGAATCTTCAACGAACAGCTCGAAAGACTCGGCGTTGATTACGTTGACTTCTATCTTCTTCATGCTGTTGATATGGAAAAGTGGAAGAAAATTCTTGAGCTTGGTATTCTTGATTACTGTGACAACCTTAAAAAAGAAGGTAAAATCCGTTATTTCGGTTTCTCTTTCCACGATGAATACGAAGCTTTTGAAGAAATTATCTCATACAGAAAATGGGATTTCGTGCAGCTTCAGCTTAACTACATCGATATCCGTGAGCAGGCAGGTCTTCGAGGCGTTGACCTTTGCAACAAGCTCGGCGTGCCAATCATAGTAATGGAGCCTGTAAAAGGCGGTACACTTGCGAAGCTTCCCGACGAAGTTGAGGCAAAGTTCAAAAATGCAGACCCCGATGCAACAACAGCTTCATGGGCTATGCGTTGGTGCGGCACACTTGAAGGTGTAAAGGTAATCCTCAGCGGTATGAGCACAATGG
>JAZRNR010000100.1:0-8226 GCA_045648305.1 Acutalibacteraceae bacterium | reverse complement strand
ACAATCAACGCAAAGGACGTAGAGGTTCTCGACGCTGTTGCAGGTGGTACAATGACAATTGACCAGACAACAGGTAAGGGTGTAGCAATCTAAATTGTTACTATAATTTAAGCGGTATGGCTAAAAACCATACCGCTTTTTCTTGTTTAATACATAAATTAAAGTAGAAGAATTAATTGACATAGCTGATAATTTGAATTACAATATATCTGCAAGTAGTTTGGGTAATTGCATGCTATGCATGAGGAAAGTCCGAGCCCCATAGAGCAGGATAACGGCTAACGGCCGCCGAGGGAAACCTTAGGGACAGTGCAACAGAGATATACCGCCGTTTTAACGGTAAGGGTGGAAAGGCGAGGTAAGAGCTCACCAACCGGCAGGAAACTGTTTGTGTTATGTAAACCCTATCCGGGGCAACACCGACTAGAATTTCAGGCTTGCTCGGCTTATATTTTGACAGGTGGCTTGAACTGTTGGGCAACCTACAGTCTGGATAGATAATTACCTTCAATGACAGAACTCGGCTTACAGAACTGCTTGCTTTTTTAACAAGTATCACCTTACTGAATATAATGTCAGTGAGGTGATATTATGATTGAAGCAGTATGGTACGGCATTATTGCGGCGTGTTCTTTTTTAGGGCTTTTGTCTGTAATTTTATATATTTTTTTACATGTATGTGATATAAACGGAATTGGAAAATTAGTTTTTTATGTTGAACAAAATATACCTCGTCACATAATTGTTGATTTGCTTTATAGCAGCTTTTTTAGAAGAATTTTGTTCGATAAACTGGCTTCTGAAGAAATAATTGTTATATCAGATAACCTGGGTGATGATTATATAAATGATTTTATTAATGTTGCGAATGAGTTGGATTGTTTGAAATGTGTTGTTTATAAAGGTTCTTTATCAGTAACAGCGAGAGAGGAAAATGATGAAAAAGGAATTATTTGAACTTCAGGGGACCGTTGAGGAAGTGGTTTTTCATAACGATGAAACAGGATTTACTGTTTTTGAACTTGTTACTGAAAGTGAATATATAACTGTAGTCGGAACTTTTTCAGATCTTGCTCCCGGTGAAGAGCTTTCACTTAAAGGTTCGTGGAATACACATCCGACATTTGGAAGACAATTCCGGACGGAATGGTATGAACGTAAAATGCCGTCAACTGCAGCGGAACTTTATAAGTATCTTGCATCGGGTGCTGTCAACGGGATAAGAGCAAAAACTGCACAAAAAATAATTGAACGCTTCGGTGAAGACAGCTTTGATGTTCTTGAAAACTATCCGGAAAAATTAACACAAATCAAAGGTATTTCACCACAGAAGGCTGAAAAAATTTCCAAATCGTTTAAAGAACAATTTGCAGTAAGACAGATTATGATTTCTCTTGAAAGATTTGGTTTAACCCCATTGGAGTGCCTACAAGTATATAAGGTTTTCGGTGCGGATGCTTATGAAACCATAAAATTTAATCCTTATATATTATGCGAAGATCCTATTGATATGAGCTTTGAACGAGCAGAACTTATTTCTGAAGATTTACCGGAAAAGCCGGATAATGAGTTGAGGCAGTGTGCCGGAATTATATATATATTAAAGCACAATCTTAACAACGGTCACACGTGTCTGCCGAGACGTAAAGTTATTTTACCAGCGACACAATTGCTTGACTCTTCTTGTGATGATGTTGAAGCACATATCGATAATCTCATTAAAAACAAACGTGTTGTCTCATCTTTTATATATGGTGAAGAGTTTTTGTTTTTACCTGAAAGTTATTATGCGGAAAACGGTGCAGCTCAGAAGATTGAAATTGTGCTTAATTTTCCGCCTGCCGGTGTTCCTACGCTTTTGAAAGATATTGAAAAAATAGAACAACGTGAAAATATTATTTATGACGATACGCAGAAATCAGCAATTTTTCAGGCTGTTGAAAAAGGCTTGCTGATTCTTACAGGCGGTCCAGGTACAGGAAAAACAACTACCCTCAATGCAATAATAAAAATGTTCGAGACTCAAGGGCTTAAGGTAGTTTTAACAGCTCCGACAGGACGAGCTGCTAAGCGCATGAGTGAAGTTTCCGGTAAAGATGCTACAACTATACACAGACTGCTTATTGTTGATTGGGATAAGTACGGTAAGCCTTATTTCGTACATAATATGACAAATCCGATTGATGCGGATGTGTTGATAGTTGATGAACTGTCAATGGTTGATGTATCGTTGTTTTATAGTCTTATCAAAGCATTACCTTTGGGATGCAGATTAATTATGGTCGGGGATTCTGAACAGTTGCCTGCAGTTGGTGCGGGTGCTGTTTTGCACGATTTGATTAATTCGGGTAGGTTGCCTGTGGTTGAACTTAAAAAAGTTTTCCGTCAGGCACTTAAAAGTAAGATTGTTACTAATGCTCACGATATTGTTAACGGAAGATTACCTGATTTAACATGTAAAGATAACGATTTTTTCTTTATGAAGAGAAACAGCAATCAGACTGTTGTTCAAACCGTAGTGGACCTTTGTTCTTCCAGACTTCCAAAGGCATATGGTTATTCTCCGCTTACGGATATACAGGTTCTCTGTCCGTCCAGAAAAGGTGACTGTGGATCTGTTTCGCTTAATAAAGCTCTTCAGGCTGCAATTAACCCACATTCTTCGAAGAAAGCTGAAATTGCATTTAACGGAAAGATTTTTCGAGTAGGCGATAAGGTTATGCAGACGAAGAATAATTATCAGCTTTTGTGGAAAAAAGACGGAGAAGAAGGTAGCGGTATTTTTAACGGTGATATTGGCATTATAACCAGTGTTGATGATCTTGATTCAACTGTAACAATAGAATTTGATGATGATAGAGTTGCTGTTTATCCTTTCAGTAATCTTATTGAAGTTGAACATGCATATGCGATAACTGTTCATAAAAGTCAGGGTAATGAATTTGATGCAGTTATTATGCCGGTATTTTCGGTGCCTTCAAAGCTTTGTTACCGAAACCTGCTGTATACGGCAGTAACCAGAGCGAAAAAGATGATGATTCTTGTCGGCGATGAAGATGTTGTGTTGCAGATGACTGAGAATGACAGCAAAACAAAACGGTATTCCGCTTTGAAAGAATTTTTATGTTCGGAGAATAATTCTGATAATGAGCAAGAAAAAATTAATTAAAGATATTTATGAATATGTTTTGTCTTTGCTCTTTCCGAACAGATGTGTTTTCTGCGGTAAGCTTATAGCTCCTTTTGATGACATCTGTTCTGAGTGTGAAGAAAAGTTACCTTGGATAAAAGAGGATATATGTCATTTCTGCGGTGCTGAGAATAAATATTGCTCATGCAAAAAACGTCACGGACACTTTTACGATGAAATTATATCTCCGCTTTATTATGTTGATAACGTCAGAGATTGTGTACATAATCTTAAATTTAATGATGAACGCAGAAATGCCTATGTTTTCGCAAAGATTATGAACAGGATAAGACTTGTTGAATATGCCGATATTAATTTCGATTATGTTGCATATATTCCTATGCTAAAAAACCAGCAAAGAAAGCGCGGGTATAATCAGGGCGAATTGATTGCAAAAAATTTATCCGAAATTTCAGGTATTGATTTTGGCAAGGATTTGTTGGTTAAGTTATATGAAACAAAAACGCAACATAGATGTGTTCATGGGTTCGAAAGATTCGGTAATGTGCTTGGCGCTTACGATGTTAATCCTGATTATAATGTAAGAGGTAAAACTATTTTGCTTGTTGATGATGTTAAAACAACAGGTGCGACGCTTAATGAGTGTGCTAAAATGCTCTTGCTTAATGATGCTGAGGCTGTTTACTGTCTGACGGCAACATTAACAAGCAGAGAATATATTAAGAAAAAGGAAAAGGAAAAGGAAAAGGAGGAAACGGCTTGATAGGTACAAAAATAGGTTTTGATCTCGGAACTTCATCTGTTCTCGCGTACGTTGAGGGTAAGGGTATAAAAATTAAAGAACCTTCTGTAATCGCATATGATACTTTTACGCAGAAGACAAAGGCGATCGGCGCTGAAGCTTATAAAATGATAGGCCGTTCTCCGGATTCGCTTACAGTTGTTCAGCCGATAAGAAACGGAACTGTTTATGATTATGATGCGGTGCAGATCATGCTTGCTTATTATATTCAGAAGATTTGCGGTTCTCAGATTTTCAAACCGAATGTAATCGTCAGTGTACCGTCACAGGTTTCAGAACTTGACAAAAGAACGATCCTTGATCTTGCTACCACTTCGGGCGCTGCAAGAGCCTGTGTTATTGAAGAACCTCTTGTTGCTGCCCGTGGAGCCAATATAGGCAAGGAGTTCCGCGGTACAATGATTGTTGATATCGGAGGAGGCACAACAGATATTGCTGTTATAACAGGCGGTCTTGTTGCTTTGTCAGCCTCAATAAAAGTTGCGGGAAACAGCTTCGATGAGTCGATCTGCAGATTTGCCCGACAGGAGAAAAACATCGAAATCGGCCTTGTGACAGCTGAAAAAGTCAAAAAAGATGTTGGTGCTGTCAAGTCTCTGGATGCCGAACTTGCTGTTCGAGCTGTCGGTAAGGATATAACAACGAAAATGCCTAAAACGGTAGAAATTACTTCAAATGAAGTTTTCGAGGCAGTTAAAGCTGATGTTGATTCGATTGTTGAAAATATTCGACTTGTGCTTCAGGAAACTCCACCTGAGCTCAATGCAGATATTTCTGTTAACGGAATAGTTCTTACGGGTGGCGGTGCATTGCTCAGGGGAATTGATGAGTATGTCGAAAACAAACTCGGAATACGTACGCGTTGCGCCGAAAATCCTGTTGATTGCGTAATCAACGGAATCGGATATTACCTAAAAAATATGGATGAGCTTGAGCAAAACGGATATGTTTTCAAAACCTATCAGGATATCAACGATTTTGAGGAGTGATAATATGAAAATTGAAAGACTTGTTTTAAATGAAGAGAGAAATGTAACATTAACAGCCTACATACCGGATATTTCAGAGGAAATGCCGAATATGAAGATCAAACCGGCTGTGCTTGTTTTTCCGGGCGGTGCCTATAAATTCTGCTCAGACAGGGAGGCTGAACCTGTTGCATTTGAATTTATGGCTAAGGGCTACAATGTCTTCATTCTCAGATATTCTTTGAACGAGTATTCGGTTTTTCCCACTCCTTTGAATGATGCCGTTCAGGCACTGACTCTTATCAGAGAAAAATCTGCTGAGTGGTGCACAGACCCTGCTAAGATTGCTGTGTGTGGATTTTCTGCAGGCGGACATCTTGCTGCAGCTGTCAGTACAATGAGTGAAGTTAAGCCTGATGCCTGCATTCTCGGTTATCCGTGCATCCTTCAGGAAATAGGAGATGTTCTTGCAAATCCGGTGCCGAGCCTTAATGAATTTGTTACGGATAAAACACCTCCGACTTTTATTGTTTCAGCGGCTGATGACGGACTTGTTCCTGTTAAACATTCACTTGAATATGCAAAGGCACTCGGTGAAAACGATGTTTCTTATGAAATGCATATTTTCTCACGCGGCGGTCACGGTTTTTCAACTTCCACGAGTGTTGTATCGTCTGGTGAGCATCTTGAGTTTGTAAAGAATACAAAAATTTGGATAGAAATGTGCCTTGTGTGGCTTGAAGATGTTTTTAAAGACTGATTTATATGAATAATAAAACCTCTCTATGGTAAAAATTTTACCGTAGGGAGGTCTTTTAATGCAGTATAATAAGGTTGTTATTTGCGGTGTTGATACTTCAAAGTTGAGGGTGTTGAAAGAGGATAAAAAGATTGAATTGTTAAAGCTTACGCGAAAAGGTGACACTAATGCACGTGATGAACTCATCAACGGTAATTTAAAACTCGTGCTGAGCGTTATACAGCGTTTTACTAACAGAGGTGAACCTCTTGACGATCTTTTTCAAGTGGGCTGTATCGGGCTAATAAAGGCCATTGACAACTTCGATGTTGAACTAGGTGTCAGGTTCTCAACTTATGCGGTTCCGATGATTATAGGCGAAGTGCGCAGGTACCTCAGGGATAATAATTCAGTCAGAGTAAGCAGGTCTATGAGAGATACAGCGTATAAGGCGATTCAGGTGAGAGAAAAGCTTTCAAATGAGCTTGATCGTGAACCGACAATTGAGGAAATTTCAAAAGAGCTTGATATGAAGAAAGAGGATGTGGTTATTTCTCTTGAAGCAATTGTCGATCCTGTTTCGTTGTATGAACCGGTGTATAATGATGGTGGAGAGGCAATCTTTGTTATGGATCAGATAGGTGATAAAAACACAGCAGACAGCTGGATGGATGAAATCTTGCTTTGTGATGCAATACGTGCGCTTTCGGACAGAGAGAAGAGAATCCTGAATTTACGTTTTATGCTTGGGAAAACTCAGACTGAGGTTGCAAATGAAGTCGGAATTTCACAAGCACAGGTGAGCAGACTTGAAAAAGGTGCATTGAAGAAAATTAAAAGCAGTTAATTTTATGTATTTTTATAACAGAGTTGACATTATATTTCAACTCTGTCTTTTTTAGATCAAAGTTTAACATAATTTAATTTAAAATCAGATTGAGTCAAATTGATAGTTTGATTCAGAACACAATTCGCATCTCACGGTACCTCAGCAGACGAACAATACTTAATGCATATCTGTATTGCTCCTCCGCCCACAAGCAACAAGAATCTGCCCCTGTGTGAGAAGTTCCTATAGCAGTGTCTTCAGCTTTAATATATTAGATAAAAGAATTTTATTTTAGAAATAAGATGAACTGAAAAAGAATTGAACTGACCTGAATTGTATGTATACATAATTCAGGTCGGTTCAAAAACTTGTAATATTTATTGTTTTGATATAATTGTATTTTTTGAAAAACTATGTTATTATATCAATGTTTATAAGTATTTCTCAGTTTAATAGTTGAGGAGGAGCGTAAATGAAAACAATAAAAAGAGTTTTAGCATCGCTTATGGTTGCAGTTATGGTATTGACCGCCGCACCGCTGAGTGGTTTTGTTGGATTCGAACTGCCGAATATATTTGACATATTCGCAAGTGCTGAGTCGTACAGCGGTACATGCGGTGAAAACCTGACATGGACATTCAACCCGGAAACAGGTGAACTCACCATCGGTGGTGAGGATGCGATGTATAATTACAGTAACTACAATCGCCCGTGGGAATATTATGCAGATTCAATTAAAACCGTAACAATCGGCAACAGTGTCACCACAATCGGAGATTGGGCGTTCCGTTATTGCTACAGCCTCACAAGCGTAACAATCGGCAACAGTGTAACAAGCATCGGATATACTGCGTTCTATGATTGCGACAGCCTTACAAACGTAACAATCCCTGACAGTGTCACCACAATCGGAGATTGGGCGTTCGCTGATTGCGTCAGCTTAACAAGCGTAACAATCCCTGACAGCATTACAACAATCGGAGAATATGCGTTCTATAGTTGCCAAAGCCTAACAAGCGTAACAATTTCTGACAGCGTCACCACAATCGGGGAACATGCGTTCCTTCAGTGCCTTAGACTTACAAGTATAGATGTTGATGCTGACAATGAGTATTACAGTAGTGACTCGTTTGGTGTATTATATAATAAAGATAAAACAGAGCTTATTCAATATCCTATCGGCAATAAAAGAACAGAGTTTATAATCCCAAACAGTGTCACCACTATCGGAGATGGGGCATTAGCGGATTGCTTCTTTCTTACAAGCATAACAATCCCAGACAGTATCACCACAATTGGAGATGAGGCGTTCTTAAATTGCAACATCCTTACAAGTGTAACAATCCCTGACAGTGTTACAACAGTCGGAGAATATGCATTCGCTTATTGCGACAGCCTTACAAGTGTAACAATCCCTGACAGTGTTACAACAATCGGAGAATTTGCGCTCGCTTATTGCGACAGCCTTACAAACGTAACAATCTCCGACAGTGTCACTAGAATCGGAGATTCAGTATTCTATTCTTGCGAAAGTCTTACAAGTATAGATGTTGATGCTGACAATGAGTATTACAGTAGTGACTCGTTTGGTGTATTATATAATAAAGATAAAACAGAGCTTATTCAATATCCTATAGGCAATGCAAGAACAGAGTTCACTATTCTTGATAGTGTCATTACAATTAGAGATAGTGCGTTTGCGGGTGGCTATAACCTTAGAAACGTAACAATCTCAGA
>JAZRNR010000099.1:0-5420 GCA_045648305.1 Acutalibacteraceae bacterium | reverse complement strand
AATCGTTCTTGTAGGGTGTGACGCTTGCGACACACCGTTAAATACAGCAGAATATCGGCACGTCGTAAACGTCGTGCCCTACGAACCCAGTTTCAAATAACCGTTAAAATTTGTTATGATTTAGTGGTCGATTCGTGAATCGCCCCTATGAACCCTGTTTTAGTTAACTGCGTAGGGACGGGCGTCCTCGACCGTCCGTTAATTCAGCGTAATCTGCGGACCGTCCGGGAGGCCGGTCCCTACGAGCACAGAGTCAGATTGTGCAAAATCAAAGAACTCCACAAACCTGAATTTATCAGTATCTATTTTCTTAATATTGACATTGTTCTTCTGTAGTGTTAAAATCTATGAGGTAAAAATATGCAATAAAAAATAAGGAGATATTAAAATGAGTATTTTGGATCTTGACGTAATCAAAAGCTTTGTAAGAGTATGTGACGACGGTTATTCAGAGGGCTGGCACGAAAGAAACGGCGGTAACCTTTCATACCGTATGACAAACGAAGATGTTGAGGCTTGCAAGCCTTACTTTACATATGAAAGACCCTGGGTTAATATGGGCGTTCAGGCAGACAACCTTAAGAATGAATATTTCATGGTAACAGGTACAGGCAAGTTCTTCCGTAACACAATCCTTGATCCTGCTGCTAACATCTGTATTGTTGAAATCAACGATGCAGGCGACAGCTACAGAATCGTATGGGGTCTTGTTAACGGCGGCGGCCCGACAAGCGAATTCCCGACTCACTTTATGAACCACAGTGTCCGCGTTGCCGCAACAGACGGTAAGTGCCGCGTTATCTACCACGCACATCCCGTTAATAGCATCGCTCTCACATTCGTTCTTCCTCTCACATCGGAGGCTTTCTCAAAGGTTCTCTGGCAGAGTATGACAGAATGTCCGATCATCTTCCCGAACGGTGTCGGTGTTGTTGAATGGATGATCCCGGGCGGTGCTGAAATCGCACACAGAACCTGCGAGCTCCTTAAAACATATGATGCAGTTGTATGGGCTCACCACGGTCTTTTCGTATCAGGCGACACATTTGACAATGCATACGGCCTTATGCACACAATCGAGAAGTCAGCAGAAATTTATTGCAGAATTCTCTCTCTCGGTCAGCCGATCCGTCAGACAATCGAAGACCAGGGACTTATCGATGTTGCTGCTGCTTACGGTCAGACACTCAATGCTGATCTTTTGAAATAATTTAGACAAAATGGCAGTTTTGTCTATTTACAAAAAATATACGTAAATATATAATATTTTCAATATTTTTGAAAAGCTTTGAAGATATTAAGCCTTTTCCGTAATTTTGCAGAGAGCTGACGGCTGGTGAAAGTCAGTATTTGAAAGTTTAGGCTGCCTCGTATCTGAGCTTGGTTCCCTAACCGTTTCTGACTGCATAAGGAACCACGGCAAGCACCGTTATCATGGCTTAGGATTTGAAAGAATCCGAAGAGTGGCTGTTTTTCAGCAATCCGGGTGGTACCACGGTAAATTTGTTTATCGTCCCTGAAGCACAGAGTGTTTCAGGGATTTTTTTATGATAAGGAGAATATTTATGAGAAAGATTCATGTATCAGACATTACTTTGAGAGAATGCGCAAATTCTACAGAACATTCACTCAGCTTTAAGGAAAAAATTGAAATGGCAAAGCTTATGGATAAGCTACATTTCAACAGCATCGAAATGCCTGAAATTAAATACGTTTCTACTGATGTTCTCTTGATTAAGACTATAGCATCACTTATGAAGCACTCTGAAGTGTGTGTTCCTGTCGGTATGACTGCTGAAAGTGTTGAAACTGCCTGGAACAGCGTTAAGGCTGCAAAGAAGGCTTCGCTCAAGGTAAGTGTTCCGGTTTCTGCAGTACAGATGGAGTACAAGTGCGGTAAGAAGCCTCCTGTTGTTAAGGAAATGGCAGCATCACTTATTGCAGAGTGTAAGAAATATACGGATAACGTTGAATTTTCTGCAGAAGATGCAATCAGAGCGGAAAAGGATTTCCTCTATGATGTTATCCGTGCAGCAATTGCAGCAGGTGCAGACCGTATTAATATCTGCGATTCAGAAGGTACAATAATGCCGTCAGAAATTTATGATTTCGTAAAGGCAATTTTTGAAAATATTCCTGAACTCAAGGACGTAACTCTTTCTGTTGAGCTCAGCGACCAGCTCAATATGGCTGTTGCCTGTGCATTCTCAGCAATCAGTGCAGGAGCAGGGGAGATTAAGACAACGGTTGAAGGCTTCAGCTTCCCGTCAATTGAAGACGTAATGAACGTGTTCAAGCTCCGCGGTGATTCAAACGGTGTTTCAAGCAAAATCCGTACAACAGAGCTTTCAAGAGTTGTTAACCAGATGAAGAGAATGGTTAACACAACCAAGAGTGAAAATTCACCCTTCGAAAACGGTGTGAACGATAACGCAGAATCACTCACTCTTGATAAGAACGATAAAATCTCAACAGTTATCAAGGCTGTTAAGAAGATTGGTTATGATCTTTCCGAAGAGGATAACTCAAAAGTATATGAAGCATTCAAGCGTGTTGCGGCAAAGAAAGAATTTGTCGGCACAAAGGAGCTTGAGGCAATCATCGCTTCAACTGCGCTTCAGGTACCTGCAACATATACAATTGAAAGCTATGTTATCAACAGCGGTAACGTTATCACCGCAACAGCTAACATCCGCCTTCTCAAGGATGGCGAGCCGATGAGCGGTGTAAGCGTTGGTGACGGTCCGATTGATGCGGCTTTCCTTGCAATTGAACACATTATCGGTCACCACTATGAGCTTGACGATTTTCAGATCAAGTCAGTAACCGAAGGCCGTGAAGCTATGGGTTCAGCTCTTGTAAAGCTTCGTTCAGCAAGCGGTAAGCTTTATTCAGGCACAGGTATTTCAACTGACGTTATCGGTGCAAGTATCAGAGCTTATGTAAGTGCACTCAATAAAATCGCCTACGAGGAGGAATAAAAGTGAATTTAGCTTTTTCAACAAAATTCCATAAAGCATCGGGTCTTGGCGATTTTCTTAAGATTGCCGAGGAGCTTCGCTATGACGGAATTGAAATTCACGATATAAAGGCAGATGCTTTTTCAGGTAAGGCTTCTCCGTTCAGCCCCGATATGGCATCCGTAACAAAGCGTACTCTTATCAATGCGAAGAAAGCAATTGCCTGTATCGATGTTGACTGTAACGTTGCAGACAAAGAAAATGCCCAAGAGGTTATGAAAAAAATCGAAGCAGCAGTTGCTGTTGCAAGAAATATAAACGTTTCATACATCAAGGTTTACGCTGAAAGCGACGACGAAGATGCAGTAAGCTATGTTACTGATTTTATGTCAGATGTAATCAGCCTTTGCGAGAAAAACAACGTCGTTGTTCTTGTTGAAACTGTCGGCATTTACGCTGACACAGACAAGCTCTGTGACCTTCTCAATTTCTTTGCGAGCGATTATATCGGTGCAGACTGGAATATGTACGAAACATTCTTCAAGGCTAAAGAGGATGCTGAGAAGACAATCAAAAACCTCGGTGCATATGTAAAACTCGTTCATATGACCGACGCCGAAGAGTATGGCAGACACACTCTCATCGGTGAGGGTAAGCTTCCCGTTGAGGAGATGACAAATGCTCTTCGCTCAATCAACTATGCAGGCTTCGTTTGTATTGAATGGAATCCTGAATGGATGAGCGAGATTGATGACCTTGAAATCATCCTTACCCATTACGAAAGTTTTATGGAAGCTATGGGCAGCACAAAGAGCAACAAAAAGTATTTTTATAATAAAGCAAGAACAGGTAAGTTTGTATGGGAAAAGGAAGAACTTATTGAAAAGACCTTCTCTCAGGTGCTTGACACAATGGTTGAAGAGTTCCCGGACCAGCTTGCATTCAAATACACAACACTTGATTATACAAGAACATATTCAGAGTTCCGCGATGACGTTGATACTTTTGCACGCGCACTTATTGCGATGGGCGTAAAGGCAGGTACTCACGTTGCTGTATGGGCAACTAATGTTCCGCAGTGGTATATCGCGTTCTGGGCAGCAACAAAAATCGGTGCTGTTCTTGTAACAGTAAACACAGCTTATAAAATCCACGAAGCAGAGTATCTTTTCAGACAGTCTGATACTCATACTCTCGTTATGGTGCAGGGATACAGAGATTCTCACTACGACGAAATTATGGCTGAACTCTGTCCCGAGCTTGAAACACTTAAGCCGGGCGAACAGCTTCATTCAAAGAAGCTTCCGTTCCTTCGTAACATCATCACAGTCGGCTATGAACAGAAAGGCTGTATGACATGGAACGAGGCCCTTGAAAAGTCTTCTCAGGTTCCTGTTGAGGAAGTTTACCGTATGGCATCTCTCGTTAAGAAAGATGACGTATGTAATATGCAGTACACTTCAGGTACAACAGGTTTCCCGAAGGGCGTTATGCATACTCACTACAACGTTGTCAATAACGGTAAGTGTATCGGCGACAGAATGGATCTTTCAACAGCGGACAGAATGATGATTCAGGTTCCGATGTTCCATTGCTTCGGTATGGTTCTTGCAATGACAGCAACTATGACTCACGGTGGTACGGTGCTTCCTTTGCCGTATTTCTCACCGAAATCATCGCTTGCTTGTGTAAATAACGAAAGAATTACTGCTTTCCACGGTGTTCCCACAATGTTCATTGCAATGCTTCAGCATCCTGATTTTGAAAAGACTGATTTTTCTTATGTCAGAACAGGTATTATGGCGGGTTCGCCCTGTCCGATTGCAAAGATGCGCGAAGTTGTTGACAAGATGAATATGAAGGAAATCACAATCGTTTACGGTCAGACAGAAGCTTCTCCCGGTTGCACAATGTCAAGTACGGATGACCCGCTTGAGGTTCGTGTTGCAACCGTCGGCAGAGCGTTGCCGAAGATTGAGTGTAAGGTAATCGACCCCGAAACAGGTCTTGAGTGTCCCGATAATGTCAACGGTGAATTCGTTGCAAGAGGTTACAACATTATGAAGGGCTACTACAAGATGCCGAAGGCTACAGCTGAGGCTATCGATAAGGACGGCTGGCTTCATACAGGTGACCTTGCATGCAGAACTCCTGACGGCAACTTTAAGATTACAGGCCGACTTAAGGATATGATTATCCGTGGCGGTGAAAACATCTATCCGAAGGAAATCGAAGAGTTTATCTATACTCACGATAAGGTTAAGGATGTTCAGGTTATCGGTGTACCCGACGAAGGTCTCGGCGAAGAAATTATGGCTTGCATCATTCTTCACGAGGGCGAGGAGATGACTGTTGAAGAAATGAAACAGTATGTTCTTGATCATATGGCAAAGCACAAGGTGCCGAAGTACATTGACTTTGTCAAGGAATTCCCGATGGATGCCGCAGGTAAGATTCTTA
>JAZRNR010000098.1:0-26215 GCA_045648305.1 Acutalibacteraceae bacterium | reverse complement strand
CTTCAACATTATCGAGCTTGAGATAGTTCGGGATGTGTGAACCTGAAATGTTACCGCAACCAATGATTGCAACGCCTAATTTTTTACTCATAAAATATCACCTCAGAACATTGATGGATTCATTGTACCAACTTTTGAGAGAAAAGTAAACACAGATACGGCAAAAAATGTAAAATATCCTTATTTTATCAAAAAAACAGGCTGCACCTGTTGGTACAACCTGTTGAGAATTTTATTCGGGATTAATACATTCCGCCAGCCTGACCTGCCATTGCAGCAGCTGCAGCAGCATCAGCAGCAGGGTCGGGTTTGTCAGCAACGAGTGATTCTGTTGTGAGAACCATTGAAGCGACGCTTGATGCGTTCTGAAGAGCTGAACGTGTAACCTTAGTCGGGTCAAGGATACCAGCTTCGAACATATCAACAAATTCGCCTGTTGCGAAGTTGTAACCGCAACCGTCCTTGTCACTTGTCATAATTGTGTTGACGATAACTGAACCTTCAAGACCTGCGTTTGCAGCAATCTGACGTGCGGGCTCTTCAAGAGCCTTGAGAACGATCTTGATACCAGTCTTTTCGTCAGCATCTTCTGTTGAAACAAGAAGAGCCTTAACAGCGGGGATAGCGTTAAGAAGAGCAACACCGCCGCCTGCAACAGTACCTTCTTCAACAGCTGCCTTTGTAGCTGCAAGAGCGTCTTCGATGCGGAGCTTCTTTTCCTTCATTTCTGTTTCTGTTGCAGCACCAACGCGGATAACAGCAACACCGCCTGCAAGCTTTGCAAGTCTTTCCTGAAGCTTCTCACGGTCGAAGTCAGATGTTGTTGTTTCAATCTGAGTCTTGATCTGTGCAACTCTGTTTGCGATTTCTGTCTTGTCGCCTGCACCGTCAACGATGATTGTGTTTTCCTTAGAAATCTTAACCTGACGAGCCTGACCGAGCATATCGATTGTTGTTTCGCTGAGCTCAAGACCGAGTTCTGAAGCAACAACCTCACCGCCTGTGAGGATAGCGATATCACGGAGCATATCCTTACGTCTGTCACCAAAGCCGGGAGCCTTTACAGCAACGCAAGTGAATGTGCCGCGGAGCTTGTTAACAAGGATTGTTGAAAGAGCTTCGCCCTCAACATCTTCAGCTACGATAACGAGTTTCTTGCCACCCTTGAGAACCTGCTCAAGAAGCGGAAGAATTTCCTGAATGTTTGAAATCTTCTTGTCTGTGATAAGGATGAGAGCGTCATCAATAACAGCTTCCATCTTGTCTGTATCGGTTACCATGTAGGGTGAGATGTAACCGCGGTCAAACTGCATACCTTCAACAATGTCTGAATCTGTAACAGCAGTCTTTGACTCTTCAACTGTGATAACACCGTCTGCACTTACCTTTTCCATAGCGTCAGCGATGATATTACCGATTTCTTCGTCAGCAGCAGAGATTGTAGCAACACGAGCGATGTCGTTTGAAGATGTAACGGGCTTTGAATTGTTCTTAACAGCCTCAACTGCTGTGTCAACAGCAAGCTTGATGCCCTTCTTGACAACCATCGGATTTGCACCTGCTGCAACGTTCTTCATACCTTCACGAACGAGAGCCTGTGCAAGAAGTGTAGCTGTTGTTGTACCGTCACCTGCAACGTCGTTTGTCTTTGTTGCAACTTCCTTAACGAGCTGTGCACCCATATTCTCAAACGGATCCTCAAGCTCAACGTCCTTAGCGATTGTAACACCGTCGTTTGTGATGAGGGGAGCACCGTACTTCTTATCAAGAACTACGTTTCTGCCCTTGGGTCCGAGTGTGATTTTAACTGTATTGGCGAGCTTGTCGATACCGTTCTGTAACGCCTTACGAGCTTCCTCGCCGTAAATGATCTGTTTTGCCATAATTAAAAGCCTCCCTTATTCAACAACAGCAAGAATGTCGCTCTGACGTACGATGATGTACTCTTCTTTGTTGAGCTTAACTTCTGTGCCTGCGTATTTGCTTGTGATAACCTTGTCGCCAACCTTGACGTACATTTCAACTTCCTTACCGTCAACGATTCCGCCGGGGCCTACTGCAAGAACCTCAGCAACCTGCGGCTTTTCCTTTGAAGCAGCTGCGAGGATGATACCGCTCTGGGTTGTTTCCTCAAGCTCTGTCATTTTAACCACAACGCGGTCTGCAAGTGGTCTGATATTCATAAAAATTCCTCCTATGAAAAATGTTTTAAATATTAATTTGGCACTCTCTTCTCTTGAGTGCTAAATCTATTTTAGCCACATTTTCTGAAAAAATCAACCCCTTTTGGAAAAATTAACAATTTTATAATATTTATGCATGTTTTATCTTCTTTACTACTAACCGAAATAGTGATATCATATCATTAGGAAAGCAGGTGATTGTATGCAGATCGGTATTTCGTCCTCGTGTCTTTATCCGATGCAGGTGGAGGATGCGTTCAGAACCGTCGGTGAGCTCGGTGCAAAGACGGCTGAAATTTTCTTTAATTCCTATTGTGAGCTGAAAAAGCCACTTCTGAGTGAAATTAAAAGCATAAAAGATTATTACGGAATCAACGTCCGTTCAATTCATCCGTTCACGTCGGCCTATGAGCCTGTACTCTTTTTTGGCGGATATGAAAGAAGGCTCAAAGATGGAATTGAGTTTTACAAAAACTACTTCGAAACAGCAAACGAGCTTGGTGCAGAAATGGTTGTCCTGCACGGAGGAAGAGTTTATCTTGAAACTACCCCCGAAGAGTATGCACAAAGTTATATTGTACTTCACGAGGCGGCACTTCGCGAAGGACTTCACATCGCACACGAGAATGTACATAATCACCATTGCGGAAATCCTGAGTTTATGAAAGCTCTGGCAGATTTGGTCGGAGATGAATTCCGAATGGTACTTGATATAAAGCAGTGCAGACGTTGCTCTGAGAGTGCATACGATTTCATAAATCTGCTTGGAGAGAAGATTTATCAGGTGCATATCAGCGACGGTCTTCCGGGTAAGGATTGTCTTGCACCCGGAGTGGGAGAATATGATTTTGAGAAGCTCTTTTCAGCACTTAAAGGTGCAGGATACGACAAAACAGCCGTCATTGAGCTTTACCGCCATAATTACGGTGATGTTGAAGAATTAAGAACAGCAAAAAGCTATTTGGAAAATCTTTTATAAAAGCAAAAGACTGTTTGTACGGAAACTAAAGGAGAATATTTATGAGCACGTATGCTGAGAAAAATTGGGGTGACTGCAGCAAAGCAGTAGCGTACAATTTGAATTTTGTTCAGATGTGCTATAGCCCCGGAAATGTACCGAGAAGCGAATATTATAAGTTTGCTTGTGATGTTTGCCGAAGAGAGGAACAAATTAAAGATTTTGAATACAGGAAAAGCGACTTTTCTAAAAAGGATTATTTCATCTTGGATCATTGTTGCTACGGTGTGTCAAAAGAATTAAAGGAAGATATGATAGCCTTTGGTTTGAAAGAAAGTAATTTCAGACCAATTTATATAAGAAATAAGGATGTTATTCTTGGGTATCAGATTGTAACAGACAATGTGTTGCCCGATACAACTGAAGTAAATGGTAAATACAAGTTTTCTGAATGTGAGGAGTGTCATCATAAATGCTATGAACTTTATGATGACTTACAATCACCAAAGGCGTATGACGGACTTGGCTATCCTGTGTTTTTAACAAACGAAGCACACAAACAGTTACAACATATCAATTGTTTGTATGAAGACCATGATGATATTATAATCTCATGTTCCCTATATGATTTTTTGATTGAGAAATATCCGCGTTTGGAATGCAGACCTGTTTTTGTGGGGACCGTATATGAAGACAGAGAATATCTGAGATTATCAAATCGCAAATAAAATTTGAAAAACAAAGACAGGGTCGAGGAATTAAGAACAGCGAAAAGCTATTTAGAAAATCTTTTATCAGAAAATTCAGGGTGAGCGGTGTCGATGCACACTGCTCTTTTTTATCGATAGCCTGAAAATCTCGCATAAACATATTGAAATTCTATATTAATGTATGGTATAATACCCCAAATAATGCGTTATTGTGCGCAAAGTGTAAGGAAGTGACTGAATATGAAATGCCCGTTCTGCGGTTTTTCAGAGAGCAAGGTTATCGACTCACGCCCGACTGATGAGGGTGAACGCATCCGACGTCGCAGAGAATGTACGAGCTGCGCGAAGAGATTTACAACTTATGAGGTAATCGAAAGTGTACCAATCATCGTTGTGAAAAAGGATAAATCAAGAGAGTCTTTTGACCGCGCAAAATTATTCAACGGTCTTTTGAGAGCTTGCGAAAAGCGTCCTGTTTCAATCGATACAATTGAAAAAATCGTGGATGACATTGAGCTTACTCTCCAGAATTCACTTGACCGTGAGGTTACTGCTACACGTATCGGTGAATTGGCAATGGATAAACTTAAGGACACAGACGAAGTTGCATACGTGCGTTTTGCTTCAGTTTACCGCCAGTTCAAAGACATAAACACATTTATGGATGAACTTGCAAAGCTTCTTGGCGAGAAAAAATAATTTTAAGTGAGATGATATTATGAGTAAGAAAGGTACAGTTGCAAAGGTTGCTTTAGGTGCTGCTGCTGTTGTTGCGGTTGCAGGTAATATGGCTTGCGATCTTGCAATCAAGCGTCCCGATCCTTTGAAGGAAAAAGAGCCTGAAACACGCGAAGTATATATCAAGCGTGCACAGACAAGAGAAAGAAACAACCGTAATTTCTACAATTGTGAGCCGGAAGATCTCTCACTTAAAGCAATCAACGGCGATAATATGAGAGCTTGGTTCCTTCCTGCTGAGAAAGAATCAAAGAGATTTGTTATCTGCGTTCACGGTTATAAGTGTAACGGACCCGACGAATTCAGCCATATGGCACCGTTTTATCACAACGACCTCGGTTATAACTATCTTCTTCCTGACCTTACAGCTCACGGAAGAAGTGAGGGTGACTATATCGGCTTCGGTGCTCCCGATGCAAAAAATATCCTTTTATGGGTAGACTATCTTATAAACCGTTTCGGCAATGATATTGAAATCATTCTTCACGGTATTTCAATGGGTGCGGCAACAGTTATGAACTGTAACGAAATGTCACCGCCCGACCAGGTTAAGATTATTATTGAGGACTGCGGTTTCACAAGCGCAACTGAAATTATGAATATCAAGCTTAAGGATATGATCGGCTTCAAGTTCCTTCCTGCTGTTAAGGTCGGCAGCCTTTTCAGCAAGCTTAAGGCAGGTTATTTCTTTGAGGAAAGCAATCCTCTTAAGAATATGAATAAGGCGAAGAATCCGATTCTTTTCGTTCACGGTGACCAGGATCAGGTTGTTCCGTTTGAACACGGCAAGCGTCTTTACGAAGCTTGTAAGGTAGAAAAGGATTGCCTTTGGGTTGAAAACACAGCACATGCATTCAGTTATTACAATGCTAAGGATGAATACGAAGCAAAGATTAAAGCATTCATCGCAAAGCATATGGATAAAGAAGATTAATTAAACAAAAGGGCACGGAGGTGCCCTTTAAATTTGGAGGCACTCAGAGTCACGATGACACTATACGAAGATTTATCAAAAGACGAATTACTTTCACTTAAAAGTGAGCTTGAAAAGAAATATGAAGATTTCAAAAATCTTGGTCTGAAGCTCGATATGTCAAGAGGTAAGCCGAATAAGGAACAGCTTGACCTCAGTAACGGACTTCTCGACGTTTTTGTATCAGAGAGCGATTTTAAAACAGTTGATGGCTTTGATACAAGAAACTACGGTCTTCTTCTCGGCATCCCTGAGGCAAGAGAACTTTTTGCCGATCTTATGGGCGTTGAATCGAAGAACGTTGTTATGTACGGAACCGCAAGCCTTACAATTATGTATGACTATATTTCACAGTGTATGGTTATGGGCAGCGGTGGCGAACCGTGGATGAAGCAGGGCAGAATTAAATTCCTTTGTCCCGCACCGGGTTATGACAGACATTTCCTTATTCTTGAGCATTTCGGTATCGACCTGATTGCTATCAGAATGAAAGATGACGGTCCTGACATGGATGCGATTGAAGAGCTGGTAAAGGACAGCAGCGTAAAGGGTATTTTCTGTGTACCGAAGTACTCAAACCCCGACGGCATTACTTTCTCAGACGAGGTTGTAAGACGTTTTGCAGCACTTAAGCCTGCAGCGAACGACTTCAGAGTTATCTGGGATAATGCATACCTTGTTCACGATATCAACGATACGCCCGATGAGCTTCTCAATATTTTCGATGTTGCGAAGGAATACGGCAGTGAAGATATGTTTATTGAGGTTTGCTCAACTTCAAAGATTACATTTGCAGGTGCAGGTGTTTCT
This sequence comes from Acutalibacteraceae bacterium, assembly GCA_045648305.1. Lineage (GTDB taxonomy): Bacteria > Bacillota > Clostridia > Oscillospirales > Acutalibacteraceae > CAG-488. The sequence continues at coordinate 19,843 of JAZRNR010000098.1, read as the reverse complement.
GCTATTGCAGCATCTGAAAAGAACATTGAAGCAATTCTCAGCAGAATGACAGTGCAGACTATTTCGCACGATAAGATGAATCAGATGAGACACGTAAGATTCTTCAAGAATCTCGACGGTATCAAAGCTCATATGAAGAAGCACGCTGAAATTCTCAGACCGAAGTTCGAGGCTGTAACAAACGGTCTTGCAAAAGAGCTTGAGGGTACAGGTATTGCTAACTGGAAAAATCCGAACGGCGGATATTTCGTAAGCCTTTACGTTATGAAGGGTTGTGCAATGCGTGTCGGTGAGCTTTGTAAGGAAGCAGGACTCACACTTACAACTGTAGGTGCAACTTATCCGTACGGTATTGACCCATATGACAGCAATATTCGAATTGCTCCGTCATTCCCCGGACTTGATGAACTTAACAAAGCGGTTGAGCTTCTTTGTGTATGCGTTAAGCTTGCAGCCGTTGAAAAGCTTTTGAAAGATTTTGATATATAAAGAGTGGTTAAAATATGACTCGTCCGTTATATGATGTCAGAGAATTCCATACATTCCGTGAGCTTCTTACGCAAAGTATGGCGATTTACGGCAAAAGTCCCGCGTTCAAAGTGAAAAATGAAATCGGCCAGATCATTGATGTTAGCTATAATCAGTACCATGAAGATGTATTTTCTCTTGGTACAGCTTTGCTTGATCTTGGTCTTAAGGACTGCAGAATTGCAGTAGCAGGTGCAAGCAGCTACAAATGGTGCATGAGTTATATGGCTGTTGTCTGCGGTGCAGGTGTTGTTGTGCCGACAGATAAAGAACTTCCGTTTGCGGATATCAAGAGCATTCTTGAGGTTTCTGAATCAAAGGCGATTATCTTTGATAAAAAATTCGGCAAGAAAATTCTTGAACACCGTGATGAGCTTCCGAAGGATATGATTTATATCTGTATGGATAAAATTGAGGATGAAAATGTAATTCACCTTGATTCTCTTGTCAAGAAAGGTGCACAGCTTATCGCCGACGGAAACGAAGAGTATATCAATGCAAAACCCGACAGCAATAAGCTTGCTGTTCTTCTGTTCACATCGGGCACAACGGGAATGTCAAAGGCAGTTATGCTCAGCAACCGTAATATATGCTCGGACATTATGTCGATTATGGGAATTGTTAAAATCAACAAGGGCGAAAAAATTATGTCCATCCTTCCCATTCACCATACTTATGAATGCACTGTTACCTTCCTTTGTTGTGTTTACGGTGGTGTAACGATTTGCTTCTGTGAGGGTGTACGATATATCACAAAAAATCTTGAGGAATATAAACCGGATATTCTTATTGTTGTTCCTCTTATTATAGAAAAATTTTACGGCAGAATAAAGAAAGCACTTGAAAAAGAAAAGGCGCAGTCAAAGATTAAGGTAGCAAGTAAGATTTACAAAGTTGCCAAGAAGTTCGGTGTTGACACAAGCGATCTTTTCTTCAAAAAAATCAAGGACGCTTTCGGCGGAAATATCAGGTTGATTATTTCCGGTGCAGCAGGTATTGATCCGAAAATTATCGAGGATATGAACAGCTTCGGTATCAAGACTTTCCAGGGCTACGGTCTTACGGAATGTTCACCGATTGTTATCTGCAACAGCGATAAAGAAAGCAAACACGGCTCAATCGGAAGACCGATTCCGAATGTTGAGGCGAAGCTTATCAATTGTGATGAAAACGGTATCGGTGAGCTTTGTGTCAAGGGTCCGATGATTATGCTCGGTTATTATAAAAACGAAGAAGCAACAAATTCTGTTTTCGATTATGACGGCTGGTTCCACACAGGCGACCTTGCAACAGTTGATAAGGACGGATACTATTACATTCAGGGCAGAAGCAAAAATGTAATTGTAACAAGAAACGGCAAAAACATCTATCCCGAAGAGCTTGAGGCACTTCTCCTTAAGGAAAAAGTTGTCAAAGAGTGTATGGTTGTCGGTTCTGAAAGCGACAAGGAAGATACTATTGTCAAAGCAAGGATTTTCCCTGATATAAGTGCAATTTCTGCGGAAACGGGAAGCATAAATGTTTCGCGCGAAGAAATTGAAAAAGCTGTTAAAAGGGCTGTCCGCAATGTCAACAGTCAGGTTGTCGGTTACAAGGCAATCAAAGAAACTGAAATTATGGAAAAAGAATTTGCAAAGACAACAACAGCTAAAATTAAACGAAATCAGTAATAATATAAATTCCCTTCTCATAGCTTGAAATGAGGAGGGATTTTTATGCGTAAAAAAAGAAAGACAAAAAGCAAGGTGCAGAACACCACAGCGAAAAATATTGCAATAAAAACTGCAATCGGTTCAGGTGTAAGCCTGGTTGTCTTTTTCCTGCTCGCTCTTCTTGCCGGATTTGTTTTATGGAAAAACGATGCAGATACAAATTCTTTTAAATATGTAATATTTGCTTTAAGTGCTGTTTCAGGTTTCATCGGTGGGTTTGTTGCCGTAAGACCTGTCAGGAAAAACGGAATAGCGTTCGGTGCTTTAAGCTCGGTTGTTCCGTGTGCTGTAATCATTCTTATATCTGTGCTTATTGCAAAAAGCTCAGTTTCCGTCATAGGATGGATTTTTATTGCACTTTACATTCTTTTTTCTGCAATCGGCGGAATCGTTGCTGTAAATAAGCGTAAATAAAGTTTACAAAATGCCGTTCCTTGTGGTAGAATAAAGAAAAATACAACGGAGGAAAAAATAATGGACTTTCAGGTTAAACAGATTTCTTCACTCAGTAAAGTTTACCTTGACGGCAAAGGTGAATTTTTTGAAATAAAAAAAGCTAAAATGCTCAAGGGCGAGCGTTTTTCATATCAGATTGCGTATAAATCGGACGAAAGATTTACTTCAACGGTAAAGATTGAATCCGAGCTTGAAAAATATATAACTATCCGAGCTGTCGGAAATGTTCCGTCGGAGCTTCCTTGCTATCCTGATAAAACGCTTTATGCTGAACGAACCGAGCCGGGTCTTTTCCCCGATGTTCTTTTTCCTGTCAAGGAAAGCCATTTCATAAAGCCGAGCAATTGGTTCAGCTTGTGGATAACCGTTGAGCTTCCCGAAAATGTCGAGGCAGGAAAATACGATATCAAAGTTAAGCTTTATAAAGATGAAGAAGAGCTTTCATCGAATAAACTTACTCTTACGGTTATTGATGCTGTTCTTCCTGAGCAGATACTTATCAATACAGAATGGTTCCATGCAGATTGTATCGCCGACTATTTCAACGTTCCTGTTTTCTCTGAAGAGCATTGGACTTATATTGAAAGCTTTATGGAAGCTTTCCTTAAGTGCGGAAACAATATGATTTTAACTCCCGTTTTCACACCTCCGCTTGATACGGATATCGGCGGTGAGCGTACAACGGTACAGCTTGTTGATGTAAAAAAAGAAAACGGAGCTTATTCCTTCAACTTCGATAAGTTCCGCCGTTGGGTTGAGCTCGCAAAGAAAGTCGGTATAAAGTATTTTGAAATCTCTCATCTTTTCTCCCAGTGGGGTGCTTTTGCCGCACCGAAGGTTATGGCAGAGGTTGATGGCGAGTACAAGCGTATTTTCGGTTGGGAAACCGAGGCGGCAGGGGAGGAGTATTCAACTTTTCTTCATACATTCCTGCCTGAACTTATCAAGGTTATTGAAGAGTTGGGAATCAAGGATGTAACTGTTTTCCATGTTTCCGATGAACCGAGCGAGGAACAGGTTGAATCTTATGCGAAGGCAAAGAATGTTGTTGCAGATATTCTCAAGGATTTCACGATTATTGATGCACTTTCTGATTATGAATTCTTTGAAAAAGGTTTCATCAAACAGCCGATTCCTGCAACATCAAGCATCGAAGAATTTATTGAAAAAGGCTTTGAAAACCGCTGGACATACTATTGCTGCGGTCAGGGCGAAGACCTCAGCAACAGATTCTTCGGAATGCCTCTTTCTGCAACACGAATCCTTGGTACGCAGCTTTATATTCACGAAATCAAAGGCTTCCTTCAGTGGGGATTCAATTTCTACAATTCCGCTAAATCGTTAAGACACATCAGTCCTTACGAGGTAACGGATGCAGACTGTGCTTTCCCGTCAGGCGACTCGTTCCTTGTTTATCCTTATGATAACGGTGCAATTATGTCTGTCAGAGGCGAGGTTATCTTTGAATCCTTGCAGGATATGAGAGCAATGCAGCTTCTTGAATCTCTTGTCGGCAGAGAAAAGATTCTTAAAAAGCTCGATAAGAAATTCGGTGATATCAAGTTCCGCTTCTACCCGAGAGGTACTGAAGCGACCCTTGCAATAAGAGAAACAATCAACGATATGATTGCGAAGAATATATAAATCATAAAAACCTCGGGCAGTCTGAAAAAACGCCTGAGGTTTTGGTTATCTTTGCAATTACGTTTACAAAACAGTGTATTTCAGGTTATTTTAAAAATAAAACGATAAAAATTAAAAAAACTTTCAAAAAGCACTTGATTTTTATCCGTCTTGGTGATATAATACCTGAGCATTAAGAAATGTGCTGCTAGCTCAGCTGGATAGAGTGTTTGGCTACGAACCAAAAGGTCAGGGGTTCGAATCCCTTGCAGCACGCCAATAACAGAGTAGACTCAACAGAGTCTGCTCTGTTATTTTTTGTTTAGAAGCAGGGGATTCGAAGCCCGAGGGGGTGAGGAGCGTTAAGAAAACAGTTCGGTGAACTGTTTTTAGCTCCGAAGTCTGAGGCGGGTACTGTTGCGAAGCAACGGTCGCCGAGGACGCAACCTGCGACAGCAGGTGTATCCCTTGCAGCACGCCAATAACAGAGTGGACTCAACAGAGTCTGCTCTGTTATTTTTTTGTTTAGAAGCAAGGGATTCGAACAAGGATGATACAAACGAAGTTTGTAGAAAGAAACAGTATGTTTAATTCGGGTTTATCTATTTGTTTATTACCACCTCATCCGCCTCGTTCCTCGGCACATTCCCCTCTAGGGGAAGGCTTGGATTTACGCACGATTCTAAAATATCGGTCGTAGGGGACAGGTTTCCCGTCCCGAAAAAACAGCGTTAATTATGGGAGTCGAAACGGCTCCCCTACGGACACGATTAAATCTGTTTCGTAGGGCACGACGTTTACGACGTGCCGATATTCTGCTGTGTTTAAAGGTGTGTCGCAAACGTCTCACTCTACAAGAATGATTTTGACATCCTGATAAATTTGGGTTTGTGGAGTTCTTTGATTTCGCACAATCTATCTCTGTGCTCGTAGGGACCGACCTCCCGGGCGGTCCGCAGATTACGCTGAATTAACGGACGGTCGAGGACGCCCGTTCCTACGCAGTTGACTGAAGCAGGGTTCGTAGGGGCGCGCATTGCGCGTCCGCTGAATCAAGCACTTTTTACGGACGACCAATGGTCGCCCCTACAATTGTTGTTTGAAATCTGTTCAACAAACCCGAATTTATCAGTAATAAGTGAAAACTGAACTTGAAAATGCAGTTTCATTAATTTTGAGTTTTATATTGAAATTCCTGTCGAGTTTTTATATAATAATAAAAAAGACAAAAGGAGTAATCGTTATGTACAAATTTCCTATCGGTGTAATTATAGACAGCTTCCGTGTGCCGATCAAAGAAGCAGTTGTTAAGGCTGCTGAGGTTGGTGCTCAGGGTATTCAGGTTTATTCAACAAGCGGTGAAATGGCACCCGAAAATCTTTCAGCTCAGCAGAGAAAAGATTTCCTTAACCTTGTTAAGGACAACGGTCTTGTAATTTCTGCTCTCTGCGGTGACCTTGGCGGTGGCGGATTCGCATTTGCTGACCGCAATCCTGCAAAGATTGAAAAATCAAAGCGTATTCTTGACCTTGCTAAGGAGCTTGAAACAGACGTTGTTACAACTCATATCGGTGTTGTTCCGTCAGATCCGAATCACGACAGATACAAGGTTCTTCAGGAGGCTTGCTTCGAGCTCAGCCGTTATGCAGACAGCATCGATGCTCATTTCGCAATTGAAACAGGTCCCGAAACATCTGCTACCCTTAAGACTTTCCTTGATTCACTCGGCTCAACAGGTGTCGGTGTAAACCTTGACCCTGCAAACCTCGTTATGGTAACGGGCGACGACCCTGCAAAGGCTGTTCATAACCTCAAGGATTATATCGTACATACACATGCAAAGGACGGTAAGCAGAACTTCTTTGTTGACCCGGAAATCGTTTACGGTATGGTTGAATCTCACATCGTTACTCACGATTCATTTATCGAAGTGCCGCTCGGCGAGGGCAGCGTAAACTGGGACGAATACCTCAAGGCTCTTGAGGATATCGGTTATAAGGGCTTCCTTACAATTGAGCGTGAGGTAGGCGACGATCCTGCACGCGACATCAGAAAAGCAGTTGAGTTCCTCAACGGTAAGATGGGTGTATAATTATGAAAGTTTCTGTCAGCAGTTACAGTTATTCAGCATTAGGTACTGATGATTTCAGCCGTATGCACCTCGCAAAGGAAATGGGCTTTGACGGCATTGAATTTGCCGAAATCAATCCTCCCGAGGGTGTAGCAAAAGCAGATCACGCGAAGGCATTGAAGGCTCTTTCGGATGAGCTTTCACTTCCGATTACAAACTATGCAATCGGTGCTGATTTCATAAACAGGGATTGCGACAGCGAGATTGAACGCCTTAAGGGTGAAATTGATATCGCTGAAATCCTCGGTGTTAAGGTTATGCGACACGATGCATCGGGCGGTCCCGAAGAAGAAAGATTTTCTCTTGAAGGCTTTGAAAAATATCTTCCGACACTTGCAAAGGGTTGCCGTGCAGTTACTGAATATGCGGCAACAAAGGGAATTAAGACTTCCGTTGAAAATCACGGTTATTACTGTCAGCAGAGCGACCGCGTTGAAGCTCTTATGAAGGCGGTTGACCACGAAAACTTCGGATGGCTTGTCGATATCGGTAACTTTATGTGTGCCGACGAAAATCCTCTTGATGCTGTTAAGGTTGGCGTGAACTATATCGCATATGCTCACGTTAAGGATTTCTATTATAAAGATAAGTCCGAAGCACGCCCCGACGGTTACTTCCGCACAAGGGCAGACAACCATCTCTGCGGTTCAGTTCTCGGAGACGGTGTTGTGCCTGTTAAGGAGTGCCTTGAGTTAATTAAAGGTGTCGGTTATGACGGTTGGGTAACTCTTGAATATGAAGGTCAGGAAAGCCCTCTCACAGGTGTTCCGAAAGGTTATGAATTTTTAAAAAGCATACTGTAACATAAAAGCAATTGCTTCGTCTGAAGCAAGTGCTTAATTTTATGCTATTCCTAATTTTTTCAGAATTTCAGGGTCGCAGGTATCGGCGAGTGTTCCGATTTCTGCCCATTTTTTATCTGCTTTTTCCTTCCAAGCGGGGAAGTCTTCGGGCAATTCGGGATACTTATCGTAAAGTGCACCGATTTCAACAGCCTGTCGGAGTCCCTTGATTACCTTACCGATTGAATCGGAGCTGATTTTCTTCTTCGCAACAGCAGCGGCAATCTTGCCGAGCCACATTGCAACATCGTTTCCTTTAAGGCTGAGGTTGTTATCTTCCATTCCACCGAAGAGCTTTTCGCTGAACACAATGTCGTTTGCAAACATATACTCAGCTTCCTCATATGTAAGAGAAACAATACCCATAAGAAGCGGTCGCATGAAGTCAAAGTCTTTACCCTGAGCCTTCATATATCTTGAGTTGATGCTCCACATATTTTCTTTTGTAAGCGGGAGCTTTTCTTTAAGAAGTTTGGAAATAACCTCAACAGCGATTTCACCCTGAACAAGTGAAGATGTGCAACCCTCACCACAGGTCGGTTTTGTAAGGCAAGCTGCATCACCCATTGCAATAAATCCGTCGTCAACGAAAGAATAAACAGAACGGTGATACGGTGTCATACCTTTTTCAACCTTCTTAACCTCGTAATCGGGATACTTAACATTCTTTGAATACTGCTCGTTGAAAATTTCTTCTGCGTATTCGTAAGAATAGCTGCCTCCGATACCGAGTATTGCATCGTAGCCTTCACCTGCGGGAGCTGACCACGCTTTATACTGCATAAAGAATCCGTCATATTCACGCGGCTTTACGTTTTCGTCAAGATACTTGACGTAATAAAGCACAACGTAAAGGATATCTTTCGGCGTTATAGTGAAGTTACATACGGGTGACGAATCGGGAAGCTTACGTCTTGCAACGGACGGAATACCCGAACAGTCTGCAACAATTTTCGCATAAGCTGTCTGTTCACCGTCAGCCGTTACGAATTTAGCACCTGCAATTTTTCCGTTAGCATTGTAAACAAAATCTTTAAAGTCTGCACCGTAAATGAACTCTGCCCCCTTTGCTTTTGCCTTTTCAGCCATAAGCATAATGTAATCGTGCTTATGAAGACCGATTACGGGCGAGTCAGCACCTCTTTTATAATATGTACCGTAAGGCGAAATCATTGACGAATTCTCAAAACGGAATTCGCGCACAGGATTATCTTCGTCAAGAGTGTCAAGTCCGAAACGTTCCATTTCAGCTTCACCCATATGGAAGATATCATATGTCCTTGAAACGTCATCGGGAAGCTGTTTTTCTATAACAAGAACTTTACTGCCGTTTTCAGCCATTTTTTCTGCAAACCAACAGCCTGTTGTAGAACCGCCGACGATTAAAATATCATACATTTCCATAGAAATTCCTCTTTTAAATTACTTGCTTGCAATAGCCTTGTTTTCCTCGTGACGTTTTGCACGGATCTGCTCAAGTTCACGATACATCTGCTCTTTCTTTTCTCCTTCAACATCATAAAGAGTTTTAAGGATAATTGCTTTGAGAACATTGCTGAGAGTGTAGCCAAAGAGAAGGAATCCGAGAATCCAGAGACAGGTATTCAGATAATCCGGCTTTGCCTGCATTGTTGCAACGAGGTTACCTTCAGATGAAGATTCATAACCAACCCATGCAATCATAAACGGAATAATCAATTCTCTTGCATAGTTGATTGCTGTATTGATCCAGCCCGGAATAACGCCCTGAATAGCTTCGATACGATCGCCCGTCTGCCACTCAAGATAGTCGAAGTATTCAACATCAAAATGAGATTTTGAAAGCTCCTGAACACCGATACCTACACCGAAGAGGAAATAGAATACATAGAAGAAAATGCTGTTCCAGCCTGAGAAGAACATAATACCCATCTTTGCTTCAACAAAACAGATTGCAAAAAGTATGCCTGCCGAAACCATAGAGTACGGTCCGCAGAATTTAAGAAGCTTTGTAGGCTCGTGTTTCTTGGAAAGCTTTGTTGTTATAAGGTTACCAACAACCGTGCCGACAGCAGTCGGAAGTGTGAGGAGAAGGTTGTTTGATGAACCGACGGTAATTGCTGCAAGAAATGTTGACATCTTGCCAAGCACAGCAAAGTTGTTAACCCATACCATATACTGATATGCACGATAGTTTTTGTATTTGAAAAGGGTGAGAAGAGTCTTTGAAACCTTAACCTTTTCTTTCTTCGGAAGCTCGATTCTTTCCTTACAGAAAAGACCGCACATAAGGTTACCGAACAATGTAACTACACCGGCAACAACACCGAGAGTCATATACATCTGATTCTTATCATCACTGAATATTCCGTAAACAGCTGTTGCAATGTATGCTCCGCCGTAACCGATATAGTATGAAAGCTGCCAGATTGTTGCAACAGTTTTCTTTTCTTTCGGGTTCGGAGAAATAACCTGAGCAACATTCTGTCCGAGGTTGTTGAATGCATTGAAAATTGTCTGACAGCAGGCAATTCCGTAACGGAACAATGTCATCTGCTGAACGGTCCAACCCTGAGGAACGTAGAAGTAGAGAACTGTAAGTGCAAACATCGGCACAAGGCAGATGATGTACCACTGACGGTAACGACCCCAACGAGTCTTCCACTTCTGTACGATTGTAGCCGATACAAGACCGACGGCTATACCGAGAACAGTTGTAAGTGTTGTCTGAACAGCAAGGATTTCGGCAATTTCATCCGAATTGACACCAACAGGACCGTAATAAAGCTCGTGCAGGAATGCTGCAGCAAGTGTACCTGTAAGGGTTGTTCCGAACATACCGCCGATACGTGCGAGCATCAGGCAGAAATATTCAAATTTTGTAACGCTTTTGCCCGTACCTGACGGCAGAGCATTGGCGGGAGCTTTGGTGAAAGTGTTTTTGTTTTTCGCCATAACTATCAATCTCCTTTTTTCCGTAATAGTAATATTTTACTACATTAAAGTGCAAAAAACAATACAATCAAATCCACTAAAAAGTGCTTGGTTTTTCAGCATAATTAACAAAACGGATGTAAACAAGAAAAAACGTTGCACGGTGAAGTGCAACGTTTCAGATGGTTTATTAACTTAAATGCTGATAATTCCGAAAGCTCCGAGTACTGATGATGCAAGAATAAGAAGAATGCATACGGGAGCAATATACTTAATCATTACAACAAAGAGCTTTTTCATTGAAAATTTAACATTTCCCTGTTCAACTTCTTCAATGATTGCCTTGGGCTTGATAACATAACCGACAAAGATGCAGGTAATGAGTGCAACGATCGGCATAATAACGCTGTTACTGATGAAATCAAAGAAATCAAGGAACTGCATTCCGATAACCTTAATCTCTGCCCACATGCCGTAGCCGAGCGTTGAAACAAGGCCGAGAACAATGCTGATAACAAGAACTGCGATACATGCAGGGATTCTCTTGATTTTGAACTTATCGATAAAGATAGAAACGATTGTTTCCATAAGTGAAATTGAAGAGGTGAGAGCAGCAAGAAGAACAAGCACAAAGAAAACAATGCCGATGATGCTGCCACCGGGCATGCTGTTAAACACCTTGGGAAGTGTAACGAACATAAGGCCGGGGCCCTGACCAAGAGCTGACTCGTCTCCGCCTGAGAAAGAGAAAACAGCAGGGATAATCATAAGACCTGCAAAGAAAGCAATACCTGTATCAAAAAGGCTGATTTGTCTTGTTGAGCTTTCAATGCTTACATCCTTTTTCATATATGAGCCGTATGTGATCATTATACCCATTGCAAGTGACATTGAATAGAACAACTGACCCATAGCGGCAATAACGGTTGTTATTGAGAAATGTGAGAAATCAGGCTTAAGGTAATAAATAACACCTTCAAGTGCATTCGGAAGGCAAGCGGAATAAATCGCAATACCGATTGAAAGAACAACAAGAACAGGCATCATAACTTTACTCATTTTTTCGATGCCTTTTTCAACACCGAAAAGAACAACGAGTGCCGTAAGACCGAGGAAGATTGCAAAATAGAGAATCGGTTCACCTGTTGATGAGATAAAGTTTCCAAAATATGAATCCTGCGCTGCCTGTGCTACATTTCCGCTACAGAATGCGACAAGGTATTTTGTTACCCAACCGCCGATAACCGAATAATACGGAAGGATGATAACGGGGACGATTGATGCGAGATAGCCGAGGAATGAAAACTTTTTGTTAAGCTTTGAAAAAGCAGAAATTGCGCTGAGCTGTGTTTTACGTCCGAGTGCAATTTCAGCCACCATAAGTGTAAAACCGAAGGTAACGGCAAGAACGATATACGTAAGAAGGAACATTCCTCCGCCGTACTTTGCCGCAAGATAAGGAAAACGCCAGATGTTGCCGAGGCCGACAGCTGAGCCTGCCGCCGCAAGAACAAATCCGAGTTTACCTGTGAAACCGCTTCTTTTCTGTTCCATAATAAAACTCCGTTTCAGATTGTTAATTTCCCTTTCGGGATGTATATAGATATTATTGCATATTTTCAACAAAAAGACAAGTCTGCTGAGTGAAGTTTGTGTGATAGTTAAAAGTAGAACTATTGCAAAAAAAGAAAAAGAGCCGCGTGTTGCGACTCTTTTCTTTTTGGCGGAGAGCAAGGGATTCGAACCCTCGAACAGGTTATAGCCTGTTACACGATTTCCAATCGTGCTCCTTCGGCCAGCTCGGACAACTCTCCGTATCTGCCTTACAGCCATATTATTATAACTAACAACAGCCTAAAAATCAAGTGTATTTTTAAATTTAATTTTTATAGGTGGCTGTCCTGTTAATTTGTGTAAAATTAAGGGGCGATTCGTGAATCGCCCCTACGATGTTGATTAAAATTTTCGTCAAAATCCTTATCTGATTACAGCGTAACCGCAGACGGGGAGGTTGAGAGAAGAAACTTTTTCTCCGCTTAATACATCCTCATATTCACGGTCGAGGGTGATGAGCTTTTCGTCATCAGCGAAATTCATAACAAAAACATATTCGCCTCGCTTCACAACGCTTACTCCGTCAGGAGTTCTGAACGGTGAAGCACCAAGGTTGATTTTTTCTGAAAGCTCTTCGATGAAATCAGCGAAGAATTCACCCTCATTTGCAAAAGCAACATAATATGCCTTGCCTTTGCCGTAGCTGTTGAGTGTAACAGCAGGTGAACCGCTGTAAAAATCATCTTCATATGTACCGAGAGATTCAGCCGTATTTGCATGAAGAATGTCGCAGAAATTGATAGCTTTGTAGCTCTTATTTTTATATGAAACTGTATTATTCATTCCTTCGGGGAGCGAATCTGTTTCCTCACACCAAATGCCGAAAACGTCCTTGAGCTTGTCTGCAGGGAAACCGCCGAGGTAGCATAAATCGTCTTTGTCAACGATGCCTGTCAGGTAACCTGCAACAAAATTACCGCCGTTTCGGACGTATTCTTCGATTCGGTCGATTGTGCCGTCCTTGAGCATATAGAGGAACGGAGCAATAATAAGATCATATTTGCCGTAATCAGCATCCATCGGGATGATGTCAACAGCTATGCCCTTTTCCCACAAAGGCTTATACCATTTTATACATTCACCGAGGTAGTCGCGCTCGTTGTTGTTGTAACCGCAGAAAACTTCAGTTGCCCACTTGTTCTGCCAATCGTAAATGATTGCAACCTTGCCGTTATAGCCTTTGTCGACGACACCGTCAAGCTTTTTAAGCACAGCACCGAGATGTGAAACTTCCTTGAATACTCTTGTGTTTTCGTGTCCGCAATGGTCAACGACAGCGCCGTGGAACTTCTCGTGTCCTCCGCGACTCTTTCGCCATTGGAAGTACTGTATACTGTCCGCACCGTGTGCAACAGCCTGAACGGAAGACTGCTCCTGCCTGAATGGCTTCGGGATTTTATTGACCTCGTGCCAGTTAACAATTGACGGTGTGCTTTCCATAAGGAAGAAAGGCTGACCGTCTTTAAGCGAACGGAAGTTGTCGTGAACAAAAGCGGTTTCAACAGCCTCGCTGTGAGTTGCACCTCTGTCCCATGCAGGGTAGTTATCCCAGGAAATAAGGTCAAGATGCTTTGCAAAATCCTGATAGTCAATTCCGTCATACATTTTCATGAAGTTGGTTGTAATCGGGATGTTCGGAGTGATTTCACGAAGCGGAGCAATTTCGTTTTCATAGAATGAAATGTGACTGTCGGAAACGAAACGCTTCCAAGCAAGCTTCATTGCAACAACGTGGTTTTCGCCCCTGTCTTTCGGAGAATTAATCTGTGACCAGTCTGTCATCTTGTGACTCCAGAAACCGTTCCACCATTTGAAGTTGAGCTCATCGAGGTCTTTGTAGTGTGCTTTTAACCAATCTCTGAAAGCTTCCTGACAAAGCTCGCAATGGCATTCACCGCAATATTCGTTGGAAATATGCCACATCTTAACGGCAGGGTGGTCTTTATATCTTTCGGCAAGAAGAGTGTTGATGTTTCTGACCTTCTCACGGTAAACGGGTGATGTAAGGCAATGGTTATGACGTACACCGTATTCGTTTCGGATTCCGTTTGCTTCAACGCGGAGCACCTCGGGATATTTCTGTGCAAGCCACGCGGGTCTTGCTCCTGACGGTGTTGCAAGAATGACATCTTTGCCGTTTTCGTGAAGCTTATCGAGGATTTCGTCAAGCCACTCAAAGTTATATACACCTTCTTCAGGCTCAATCATCGACCATGCAAAAATGCCGACGGTGGCACTATTGACGTTGGCAAGATTCATAAGTCGCATATCTTCGTCCCATATTTCAGGGGTGTCAATCCACTGGTCAGGGTTGTAGTCACCGCCGTGAATGATGTAATCAAAAAACTTTTTATCCATAAAATCATTCCTTAATGTTTTTTCATATTCTAACAAATTGAACATAATGTTTCAATAACTAACAGCGAATGTTATTGAAAATATTAATTTATTATGCTAAAATGAAAATACAAATTGATAGGAGGTCTTGAAATGAAGAAATTTGTATCGGTTTTATTAGCAATTACAATTATTTTTTCACTTTCTGTTTTTGCAAGTGCAGAGGGTAGCGACTTCAGAGTTTCTGATGCGGTAATCGTCGTCGGTAAAAATGCTGTGTCAACAGATTTGTATGCGGCACAAAAGCTTGAATACTACCTTGAGAAAATCACGGGTGAAGATATCGCTGTTGTGACAGACGACGCTGAAGTAAATGCGAAAGAAATTGTTGTTGGCGAAACAAACAGAGCAACAGTTGATTTTGAGAATCCTAAAAACGGAAGCTATGTTATCAAGTCGGACAACAACAAGCTTATTATCGCAGGTTATGACACAAGAGGCACAATCTACGGCGTTTATGCTTTTCTTGAAGATTTCTGCGGTTGCAGATGGTACGAAACAAACATAATCAAAATCCCCGAGAATGCTGACCTCGCTGTTGAAAGCGGAATTGATGTTAAATACACTCCGTATTTCGAGTACACCGAAACTGACACAACGTCTTCAAGGGATCCTGAATTTTCAATTGCAAATGGTCAGAATGGCGGAGTTTACCGTTATCTTTCAGATGAACAGGGCGGATATGTCGGTTACATCGGCTCGTTTGCACACACACTTGTAACATATTATTGCAAGGCTGAAACATATTTTGAAACACATCCCGAATACTACGCTCTTCACGGCGGTGAGAGAGTGCCGAAACAGCTCTGTCTTACTAACCCTGATACGATTGACGTTGTTTATAACGAGGTCATCGAAATCCTTGAAAGAGAGCATGATCCTGCAAAGAGTATGCAGATTCTTTCACTCACACAGCACGACAATCAGGAATACTGCGAATGTGAAAACTGTAAAGCAATTGACGATGCAAATGGTTCGCACGCAGGCACAATGATTACTTTTGTAAACACAATTGCTGAGAGGGTAAAGGCAACGGGCAAATATGACAACGTTGTTTTCGATACTTTTGCTTATCAGTACACACGAAAAACTCCGACAAAGGTTGTTCCGAGAGAAGACGTTATCGTAAGACTCTGTTCAATCGAATGTTGCTTCGGTCACACTCTTGACGATGAAAAGTGCGACCTTAATAAAGATTTTATGAAGGATCTTTCCGACTGGGGCAAAATCTGCGAACGTGTTTACATCTGGGATTACGTAACAAATTACAGCGAAACCTGCTGTATTTTCCCGAACTTCGGTGTTATGCAGAGAAATGTGCAGATTTTTGCCGAGAATAACGTTAAGGGTGTTTACGAAGAGGGTACATATTACATCGCAGACTGCGATGCTGAGTTCGGTGAAATGAGAACATACCTTCTTTCTCAGCTTCTTAAAGACCCGTATATGGATTATGAAGCAGAAATGCTTGGTTATCTTGAGGCTGTTTACGGACCGGGCGGTAAGTATATCAAAGAATTTATCGATATTATGACAGAGCATGCCGTAACAAACCGCAAGCATCTTGGTATTTATCAGAAGTCGGGTGAAACCCTTTACGGTATGAAGAATAAAGATATCAAGCGTTGTGACGAGCTTTGGGCAAAGGCTTATGAAGAGGCCGAAACAGCAGCTCAGACTGCTGAAATCAAGCGTTCGGAAATTTCGTGGAGATATTGGAAATGCGCAAATCAGAAGCGAGAATTTTCACGCCTTCGTCCGATGTACGAGTGGATGACAGCTCAGGACGACCTTTACGATGATATTATCGAGTTAGACATCAAAGTGCTTGGTGAGGGCACACGACAGAGAGAGTTCTCAGACTGTCAGATACTTCATTACATCCGTGCTCCGTTCAAATGGACAACACTTTACGATGAAGTTTACTGGGATTTCATTGACCCGTATTTTATGAAACTCTTTAACGTAATCGAGCTTGTTTATTGGTTCTTCCATTAAAAATCAAACGCACCGCGTTAGCGGTGCGTTTCTTGCTTTATTATTTAAAGTAAACTTCAATATCCTCTTCTTCAATATTTTCAGCGTCTTTGAAATCAATTCTTATTCTGTAGCACGAATCAATCGGATTTTTAAACGCTGCTTTGACGGTGCCGTCAGCGTAGCTTATCTGCGGACTGCATTTTTCAAAGCTGAAACCGTTGAAAAGATTTATTTCAAATTCTGTACTTTCAGGCACATTAAGCTTAATAAGATTGAACGGAATAAGTCCTCCGAAATTAATATCAAAGGAGTTTTCCTCTTTTCTTACAACAGCCGTGCCGTTTTCAAGGATATTCTTATCGCTTGCAGTAATTGTTGTTTCCTCAAGAAGCGTTTTGTCAAATTTATAAAGGCTGAAGCTGCGGAGCACGGGCGCGTGAAGAGCACTCGTTATTTTTATTTTAACCTTGCTTGTCTTGACTGTCGGGAAGTGATTTGCACTGCGGTATCCGATACAGATACCCTTATAAAGAGTTGTCCAATTTTCGTCAACAAAAGCTGAAACCTCATAACCCGTAACACGGTGACCGAGCTCGATTACCTCCTGCAAAGAGAAGCTGTTGAATTCCTTTTCACCGTCAAGCTCAAATATAATCTCAGGAGTTGTACAGCTGTCCCCTGAGGCATAGAACTCGTTTTCATCGTCGCTGAGCAGATTTTCGGGAGAGCAGGAGACATCCCTTACACTATCGGCCGTCACAGTCGCACCTTTTGCGAAGTCAACGCTTAATGCTTCTTCAAGAGCGTTGTTGAACTCAAGAAGATTTTTTACATCGTTTTCGTGAATAAGACCGCGAGTGTCGGGCGGGAGATTAAGAAGAATGTTTGCATTTCTTCCGCAGGACATAAACCAAAGCTTCAGAAGATTTTTCACATCTCGCACATTACCGTCCTGCGATGAATGGTAAAACCAACCCGGACGGATTGAAACATCAGCCTCGGCAGGAATAAAACGGTTTCCGTAAAGGTCACCGGTGTTCAGGTCGCTCGTTTTTTCGGTTATAAGTGTTTCTGACCTGACACTGCACCAGCAAGGGTCGCCTGCAAAGCCTTTTTCGTTGCCGACCCAACGTGTTTCAACAAAAGGTTCTGCACCGAGAGAGCCGAAGATAACTGCATCGGGCTGTAGCTTGCGAACAGTTAATGCCCAACGCTCCCAATCGTAGTCAGCCTCCGTGCTTCCTGCACCGTCCCACCATACTTCCCATATCTTGCCGTAGTTCGTAAGAAGCTCTGTAAGCTGTGCGGTATAAAAATCGTTATACTCGGGGGCACCCCAGGTTTTTTCGTGCCTGTCCCACGGTGAAAGATAGATGCCTGCCTTGATTCCGAATTCGGCACACGCATCTGTAAATTCTTTCACGATGTCGCCGTTACCGTTTTTATACGGAGAATTTTTAATGCTGTGTTCTGTAAGCTTGCTCGGCCAAAGGCAGAATCCGTCGTGGTGTTTTGCTGTAAGAATTGCCGCCTTGAAGCCTGCATCGCGGATTGTCTTTATCCACTGTCTGCAGTCAAGCTGTTCAGGGTTGAATATCGACGGACTTTCGGAGCCGTCGCCCCATTCCATATTGGTGAATGTATTTATACCGAAATGGAAAAAAATTGATCTTTCACGTCGGAGCCATTCTGCCTGTCGGTAGCTTGGTGCAGGTGACATTGCTTTCAATCCGAGTGAATCAAGTTTTTCTTGCAAAATGTTCATAGCTGACCCTCCAATATACGTAATAATACCACAATAGGAAATTAAAAACAATATTTTAATTGAAGGACAGGTTTTATTGTGCTATAATGACAATATAATAAAAAAAGAGGTGGGTAAGTTGAGTTATAAATGGTATCCCGGTGTTCCGCATATTCATACGGTTGCTTCAGACGGTAAGTACACAGTCGAAGAGCTTATTAAAAAAGCGAAGAAAAATAAGATTGAATATCTCATTATTACCGATCATAATACGAACTGCAAGGAGGAGCTTCCGAAGGTTAACGGTCTGACGCTTATCTACGGCGCAGAGCTGACAAAGCACGGCGGTCATACAAACCTCTGGGGCGTTAAGGACGTTGTTGACGATTACTCAAAATGCGAAACCTACGAAGACTGGAAAGCGATTAAAAACGAAGCAAAGCGCAGAGGTGCAATCGTTTGTATGAATCATCCGCTTTGCTCAAAGTGTCCGTGGCGATGGGAAAAGGATGTTTCCGAGATTGATGTGCTTGAAATCTGGAACAGTCCGATGCATTATGATAACCTTGTCTGTACAGATTGGTGGATGGATCGCCTCCGTGAGGGCCACAAACTACCTGTTGTCGGCGGAAGCGATTACCACAGGGATTATGTTGTAACAAATCTTATCGGAAATCCCGTAACATATGTTTATGCAAAGTCGGATTCGCCCGAGGATATACTTGAAAGCATTGTCAAAGGCAGAACGACAATCAGCAATGGTGTAGGTAAAACATTTATAAACATAACATACGGTGGTGCAATGCTCGGAGACACAGTGTCTGTTCAGAACGGAGTTAAGGCAAGGGTAAGCGCAAAGCGACTGAAGCGAAACCACACCCTGCACGTTTTTAATCAGGACGGTGAATGTTTCAATTTCAAAGCTAAAAAGGCAGGGGACTATTCGTTTGAAATTGCCGCCCCTGAAAAAGGCTTTCTTTGTGCCTATGTAACTTATGATATATCTCCGGCTTATGAAATTGTCTATAACATTGTAATCAGCTCAAAGATTCCCGACCAGAAGGGAATGAAGATGCCTCCGTTTATATATGCGCAAAGCGGAGCAATTTACTTTGAATAAAAAGAAATCGGCTTACAGGTCTGCTGTAAGCCGATTAATCTTATATTGAATTATACAAGATCGATTGCAAATTCGTAGAAGCCGTACCATCTTGAAGTGTTGAACTTTCTTGCTCTGAAGATAACCTCGTCTTCATAAACTTCCATCTGGAAGCCCATACCGTTCCAAGGAATACCGTAACGGTTAACGAGGCCGTAAGTCGGAAGGTTAACATAAGTTACACCGTTTTCGGTTTCAACGCAGGAAACGTCAAAAAGCTCCTTTGAAATGTAGCCGTTGATGCCTGTATGAACGTGACCGCTGATGAAAAATACGTTTTCATACTTTTCCAATGTGTTCTTAACAACGTCGGAATACTCGTCAAGACCGCCGTCTTCATAAATGATATCCTGGCCGTTTGCGCCTTCAACGGGAACGTGACAAACAACAAAAACAGGTTTGCCCTCTGCTGTACCTCTTGCAAGCTCAGCGTCAAGGAAAGCTATCTGATCTTCATAGATGTCGCAGCTGTCCCAGTTATCCTCACTCTGGTCGCAAAGGACAATAAATGTATAGCCTTCAACGTCCATGCTGTAGTAAGCATTTTCAATGCCCTGACCTGTATATTCGTTGTGATACTTGATGAAGTTCTGTCTTGCTTCTTCGTTTGTGAATTCTTCCGGATGACCGATTTCGTGGTTGCCTGTTGCAACAACCCAGTTTTCAGCATCGCAAGTATCTCTCATAATGTCGTAGAAATATTTTACAGAAGCTTCGTCACCATAGTTTGTGAGGTCGCCGACA
>JAZRNR010000097.1:0-2731 GCA_045648305.1 Acutalibacteraceae bacterium | reverse complement strand
TTCCTTGATGAATGCCGCAAGACCGTTTATGTATTTTTGGATATTAAATTTATCTTCCAGTGCGGGTTTGTCTGCAATTCCCATTGTTTTCTTAGACATAGTTAAGATCTCCTTTTTCTGCATATAAGTTAATTTTACGGTTTTATGTAATCGGGGAATTCGAGGATGTGTGTTGTTCTGTCAAAAAGTCTGAAATCCAAGCCGTTATCCCACACGATGCAGGGGATACCGAATTTGTTTCGGTGCATCAGCTTTTACAATTCAATTTTAACTGTTTTGATTTCCCACGGACGGAATTCAAGCCTGCCATTGCAGTCTGCAATTTTATTGCCGAGAAGGTCGGTTTCTTCAACGATTTTTCCGTATGTGCAATCAAACGCAAGGCTTTGCTTTTCGTCGGAATAGTTGCAGAAACGGGCAAGAATATATCCGTTTTCGGGGTATACGGTTGTCATAACAACATTACGGCTGTCAGCGGATACCGATGCAAATTCAAGCTCCGTCAATTCTCCGTTGTTCTTTTCAAGCGGAGTTGCAACGGGAGGATAACTGTATGCGAAGGCTTTGGTGTGAATATCGTTTATATCGTCGATGCCGAGGCAAAGAGCAAATTCATCCTCATAAATTCCGTCAAGCATTTTTGTTCCGCAAAGATATTCTTCGGCATAAACAAGCGGAATTGCAACTTTATTGCCCTGAACATCCGAACCCATACAGCCTTTATTGAACACGGCAACGCTGTTGTTACCGTCTTTCAGGCAAATCCAGTAAATTCCGTTGAGATATGTTGAAGAGTTGAAGGATTCTTCGGGTGTTGCTTTTTCATCGATAATAATGCGGTCTTTTTCATACCAATAATCTTCGGTTACCCTTATATCTCCGTCCCATTCCGAGATTGAATACGGCAGGTCACGGAACATTTTTCTGCTCTTATCCATACAAAGGTTCATATTGAAACAAAGCTTGCCTTCGTGCTTGTGACCGTTGACGGTGATCGATTTTTCAAGCCCTGCCTTATCGCCGATAATGCCTATGTGTTCGTTATGAATTTCAAAACGTGTTTTGCAATCGATTCTGCTTAAATTCTTACCGCCGAAACGCATTTCAAAGGCAAAGGGAACGGTTCCGATTTTTCCTTCGTATGTTGCAACGGCACCGCAACAGGGGTCGGTTTCAAGCTTCCATTCGCCTGCTGAAACGCAATCAGCACCGTCAATGCGTGCGGTAAACATTGCATTGTTGCCGTTATCAATGATTTTTCTGCCGTCGGTATAAGCGATATATTCAATACCTTTTTCGGTGAGCCTGATATTATAATCTGCCGTTTCGAGAATGCCCGATTCGGGATTCCATCTGAATTTGCTTTCACATCCGCTTGTTGAATCGGCAGGAATGACTTTTGCGGTGTATGCGGGAATTGATGCGTAGACGTATTTGTTTTCGCCGAGCCTGATGCAGTCGTTAACGGCAAATGAGTTTGCGTTTATTGCGAGAACAGAATTTTCACCCTTGCAGGCAAAACGAGAAGCAATGCCTTTGAGAGATTCGTTTCTGACATATTCCGATTCTTTGAGCGATGCGGGAATAAAGCGGTTTGCAAGGTCAAGCAGACCGCAGATTGTAACATCGTGGTGCTGAGCCGCAAGAGCATATTTCCACGCTTCGACAAGGTTAGTGTTATAAGCTTTGCCGCCGAGCATAACCGATAATGCATTCAGCTTTTCAGCCTGAACAGCCTCAACCTCTGCCTTACGCACGCCGTTGAAAATTTCATTGCCACAGTAACCCCAGGGCATCTGAACGTGAAAATCATTGTCGGTTGTTTTCAGTTCATCCTTTGCTTCGCCGTAAAGAGCAGGAATATCTTCAAGAAGAACGTATTCATAATTCTCCTTTGTTTCGATATATGCCGTAACTTCTTCAATCGGCTGTGTGAGGTCATCGTATCTTGAAGCAAGCAAGGGAGAGTATTTTTCAAACATCTCTTCAAATTTTTCAAGAGATATTTCCGTATCCTGAGGCCAGCGAGAAAGAATCCAGTTATCAACGGTGCAGCAGTTGAAGCCTCTGCCCATTTTATCGTAGGTAGGCACCGCAGGTATTTCCGTTTCGTCTTTGCCTATCCATCTGCCCCAGGCTGAATCAAAGGTTTTCGGGTATCCGTAGCCCATAACGTGAGAACGCAGAATTGCCGCCTTATGACCCGTAAGTTTAAGAAGCTGAGGGGTCTGATTGTTAAGGGCAAATTCCGATATGCAGTATACATCGGGAGTTATTCCGAAATATTTTTTGTTTGTTCTGATTGCATAGGTGAGCTGACGGGCGTTTGACTCCTCGCTGATTGTGAGTGAAAGAGGCTGACCGTAGGTTGTTGCACCGAGACCGATTCTGTCGGGATATTTTTTCAGCAGGTCGCCTGTCATTTCAACAACCTCGGGGTCGCATCTTGAAAATTCGTCAAACGTGAAGGATTCATAGTCAAGACCTATTCTGAGCTTGGGATATTTTTCCATCCACCCGGAAATTTCTTTCAGCCTCGGCTTTACTCTGTCTTTCCACAAAACGTATCCGCCGTGGTCATATGTAAGAATATAAAGCTTTTTCTTTTCCATTTTTTTACTCCTTTGCACTGTTTACAGATTATAGTTATAGCCTTTTACTTATTAATTTCTGAACGGTACCGACTGAGGCGGTTTTTGTGTAAGCCATTCAAATCACCTCACACTTAATA
>JAZRNR010000096.1:0-18255 GCA_045648305.1 Acutalibacteraceae bacterium | reverse complement strand
TTTGGTGGAGATGGCGGAAACCGAAGCTTCGCTTCGTTCATTGCTTCGCAATCTTCGCATTTTCTGTCCCTTTTGCTGACGCAAAAGACGGACTATTGCGGTTTCAATTACCGCAAAAAAATCACCCCGAAACATCAAAATAATGCTTCAGAGTGATCGTGGTGGAGATGGCGGTAATCGAAACCGCGTCCGAAAACCCATTCCCGCAACTTTCTACGAGTGTAGTTTATCTTTTGAGATTCCCCTCAGAGAGCGCCGACAAACAGGCTATCTCTTACGGTATCCTTTAGTCCGTGATACGTTACAAGGCTACTCACGTATTCACGTTCACCACTGCGTGACACCCTTATTCAGTCCGTGGTACTACTGAACAGGATGGGCCGCATTAAGCAGCCATTAATTTTGTATTGTTGTCGTTTATTTTTAATAAACTACGGATTTTATAGTGGTCCCGCACCACTACTCGCTTATCACAGTTCAGAATCCCCGTCGAAATCCTTTCATCCCCGTATATCTAAGAGCAGTCGGCAGGGTAGGACTGCTCTTATAAGTTTATTTAATCTCAATAATTACAGTTTGCCCGTTTTCGTCAACAAGATTTAAAACTTCTCCTGTTACGCCTTCGTCAACTAACTGTAATATCTGTTCAAGCTGTTTATTGTTGAGTGCCTGTGTACCGATAATTCCGGAAATATTGTTTCCAATTTTTGCCATTCGTTTTACAAACGTTAATGGAACATTGATATTAATCGGTTTTCTGTTTAATTGTACAACTTGTATGTGCAACTTTAAATCTGAAATATTAATATCAGGTTTGCTGTAATTAGCTTTAGTACCTGTAAGCAATTCATCGACAGTTGTATCCAATAATTCAGCAATCTTAGGAAGCAACATAATATCAGGACAAGATAGATCGTTTTCCCATTTAGAAACAGCCTGAGGTGTTACATCCAGTAAGCTTGAAAACTCATCTTGAGTGTAGCCTTTGTTTTTTCTTAAAAATGATATTCTGCTACCTAATGTTTCAGTTGAATCAGTTTTGTCTTGCTTTTCCGTAAAAGATGGTTCTTCATTTTCTTTTTTATTGAATAATGTCATATTACTTTTCTCCTTTCGGTTTGTTACCAATATTTTAGCGGAGAACAAAAAAGATGTGAAGATATCAAAGGTTGAAAATACTAAACTAACAGTTGTTTTAACTGAAAATCCATTTAACTGTCGGTTGAGTTATTGAAAACGTTCCTTCATCGCTCTTTCAATGTTTCTTGCGGCATCTTTTTTAGCAGCGACGTCACGTTTATCGTAAAGCTTTTTACCTTTGCAAAGACCGACCTTTACCTTAGCTCTTCCTTTCTTGAAATAAACCGAAAGGGGAATAAGAGAAAGACCATCCTGCTTGACTGTACCGAAAAGTCGGTTGATTTCCTTTTTGTGCATCAGAAGCTTTCTTACTCTCAACGGATCACGGTTAAAAATATTGCCGTGGTCGTAAGGACTGATATGCATACCATTTACGAATATTTCGCCCTCGATGATATTGCACCATGAATCCTTAAGATTAAGCTTGCCTTGTCTTATAGACTTGATTTCCGTGCCGAAAAGCTCGATACCAGCCTCATATTCTTCAAGAACAAAATAGTCGTGATAGGCTTTTTTGTTCTGAGCTACTGTTTTGTTGCTGTCTTGCTTATCCATCCTATCACAACTCCTTTCGTTCAGTAAGTTAAATTATTTGTAAAATCTGCCGTTATTTGGCTTTGAATAACGTGATTTTTTCTGATCCTTTTCGTTCTTTTTAGCAATAGCATTATACTTCTTTTTAAAGTCTTTTGCACCCTTGCCTGTACCTGATTTTTTAGGTTTAGCTTTTTCATTTTTTTCAGCCTGAAGTTCAGGGTTCTCTTTATAGAATATCATGCTTCCGCCGATAACCTGAACAACCTGAGAGCCTGTAGCTGCTGCAAGCTTTTCAGCAATCTCTCTCGGTTTTTCAGGTGCTGATTCAAGAAGCACCTTAAGTTTTATAAGCTCGTGCACTCTGAGAGCGTCATTTGTCTGCGCAATCAATGCATCAGATATTCCACCCTTACCAACCTGAAAAAGCGGTTCAAGGCGGTTTGCCTGACCTCTGAGCTCAGCACGTCTTTTGCTTGTCATTTTTTCTTCCATAATTTTCTCCGTTATATATAATTCTTCAATTCCTCGGCAAGGTGTCTAAGCGCCTTACCGCGATGGCTTACCTTGTCTTTCTCTTCTGCAGAAATCTCACCGAAAGGCTGACCGTTGCAGTTGAAAAGGACATCGTAGCCAAAGCCGCCGTTACCGTGTCTTTCGTGGAAAATTGTACCTTCACAGGAATCTGTGACAGTAAGCTTTCTACCGTCAGGAAAAACACAACAAACTGCACATACAAATCTTGCTGTTCGTTCTTCATCCGGTACGTTTTCAAGCTCTTTGAGGAGTTTATCGTTGTTCGCTTCGTCATTGCCGTGCACACCGCAATAACGTGCCGAGAATATTCCCGGAGCACCGCCAAGAGCGTCAACTACAAGACCTGAGTCATCAGCAATACATGGAAGTCCGCTATCCTCACAGCCCGCCTGTGCCTTTATGAATGCGTTTTCTTCAAAAGTTGTACCGTTTTCTTCAACATCTCTGAGTGTACATCCGATATCTTTATCGGTTACGATTTCGATACCAAGAGGGGAGAGGATTCTTTCAAGTTCAGCCCTCTTCTTCATATTATGGGTTGCAATAATTATTTTCATTCAGCAACTTCCTCTGTAGCTTCTTTCGGGATAAACATATTATCGTCATCGTGCTTTACTTCGTTTTCAAAAAGACCTTCAGCAAAAGCAGTAGGATTAAACGGTTGTAAGTCGTCAATCTGTTCGCCGACACCTACAAACTTAACAGGAACCTTGAGGTCGTTCTTGATTGCAAGAACAACACCGCCCTTAGCAGTACCGTCAAGCTTTGTAAGAACTATACCTGTAATTTCACACACGTTTTTAAAGTCGCGAGCCTGATTAACTGCGTTCTGACCTGTAGTAGCATCGAGAACAAGAAGGCTTTCACGGTCGTTGTAGGGGAGTTCCTTATCAATGATTCTGTAAATCTTTGCAAGCTCATCCATAAGATTCTTTTTATTGTGAAGACGTCCTGCGGTATCACAGATAATAATATCTGCATCTCGAGCCTTACCTGCCTGAATTGTGTCATAAACAACAGCAGCTGGATCTGCACCTTCCTGATGTTTAACGATTTCAACGCCTGCACGGTTTGCCCATACTTCAAGCTGGTCAATTGCAGCTGCACGGAATGTATCAGCTGCACCGAGGATAACTTTTTTACCTTCAGCCTTGTACATAGCAGCCATTTTACCGATTGTAGTTGTCTTACCGACACCATTAACACCGATAACAAGAATTACAGACGGCATGGTAACAAGACCCATATCTTCGCCGCCTTCAAGCAATTCAGCAACAATCTCTTTGATTGCACCTTTAACCTGAGAAGACTTCTTAAGATGCTTCTTTGAAACATATTCGCGAAGTTTTTCACAGATTTCAGCTGCGGTATTCATACCGACATCGCCCATAATGAGAATTTCTTCAAGATCATCGTAGAGCTGATCAGTAATATCTTCGTTTTCACTGATAACGGCATCGATTGCACCTGACATACTGTCACGTGTTTTCTTCAAGCCGAAATTAAATTTTTTAAATATATTAAATGCCATTTGGATTTACCTCCGGTAAAATCAGATTCCGTCACGTACGTTTTTGCTGATATTGTCAACCATCTGTCTTACTTTGCTGTCGTCATTGTACCTCTTCTGAAACTTTTCAAGGCTGTAAACAACAGTTGAATGGTCGCGGTTGAACTCGCGTCCGATTGCCTTGGTTGAAAGTCCTGTAAGCTCTCTGACGATGAACATAGCCATCTGTCGCATTTCTGTGATAAGAGCATTCTGCTTTTTTGAATAAATCTCTTCAGGCTCTGCTCCGTATGTACGAGCAACCTCAGAAACAATCTTTTCAACAGTAACTTTAACAGGTACTTTATCTACAAAAATATCTGCGATCGCTTTCTGTGCGGTTGCAAGATTAACAGGCAAACCCTGCATTGTAACAAAAGCCTGCATTTTCTTAACAGCACCTTCAAGCTGACGGATATTGTTCTTAAGCTTTTCGGCAATAAACTGAACGCATTCATCAGGAAGATCAAAGTTGAGAATATCAGCTTTTCTCTTAATGATAGCCATTCTTGTTTCAATATCGGGTGGCTGGATGTCAGCCATCAAACCCCATTCAAACCGGTTCTTTAATCTGTCTTCAAGAAGAGAGATCTCTTTCGGTGGACGGTCAGATGTGAGAACAATCTGATTTCCTGCTTGATAAAGAGCATTGAATGTATGGAAGAACTCTTCCTGCGTTGATTCCTTACCAGCAATGAACTGAACGTCGTCAACAAGAAGTATATCAGCGTTACGATATTTTTTATGAAATTCAATTGTACTTTTTGAAGAAATATATCTGATAAGTTCGTTGGTGAAATCTTCACCGCGGGTGTAGATTATCTTTGCATTCGGATTCTGGTGTTCAATTGAATGACATATAGCATTGAGAAGGTGAGTTTTTCCAAGACCGGAATTACCGTAAATAAACAAAGGGTTATATTTGTTTCCGGGATCATTGGCAACTGCACTTGCTGCGGCATATGCAAATTTATTAGATGCACCGACAACAAAAGAATCAAAAGTATCCTCAGCCTTAAGGTTTTCAGGTTCTTTTTTGGATACATATTCTGTTGCAGCATCAACATCAACGAGTTCAATATCAATGTCAAATCCTAACACATTGGTAAATGAATCAGTAAGTTTACCCATAAATTTTGTTTCTATGATTTTACGCTTGAAATCAGAAAGTGCAATAACGACTTTCTTCTCAGTAAAGCTTACAAGCTCCATATCTTTAAACCAAACGTTGTATATGGATTCAGATACCTGTTTTTTACACTCTTCTTTAATTAATTCCCAAAGTTCTGCGAATGAATCCATCTTTTTTCAACTCCTGCTAATATATTGCGTTACCGAATAAGTATATCACAAAGGTGCTTCAAATTCAATGTTGAAAATATACAATTATAACTTTATTTTACTATATTTATTATATGAAGAAAAGATGCCCTGAAAACCAGAGCATCTTTTTAACTTATTCGAACATTGCCATCCAGAACTGTGAATATGCTTTTGTGCCAAAAATTCCGCAAAGTGACTGATCGGTAATCTTAATAATTGTTTCAATCGCTTTGACTGTCGGATCAAGTTCATTCATCTGCTTCTGAGTGAGAATATAAATATCTTCGTCAGAAAGACCTGAGTATTTGTTACACATAATATTTATGCGGAGTGTAGTTTCCTTACAGAATGCATCATCAGCGATTGTTGCACGCATAACACGTTCACATTCATAAAGAAGAGCTTCGCATTCTTTTGCATCTTCTGCAGACATTTCGATAGTGCCGTCAAGATACTTCTGATAAATTTTCTTAAGGTCATTATATCTCCAACGTCTGATAAACCAGTTGTCGGAATTTCCGTTAAACTGCGGGAATTTTTCAGGATTTGAATGAACATCTTCGACCTCATCAGAGTAGAGGAGTGCAAGCGCAAGATTGATTACAGGTGCATTATTAGCTGTGTCCTCATGGTTCATATTGTAGAAATACCATGTATTATCGGGAAGTACGCCTGTTGAAGCGTCGATCTCTCTGTCAGGTGAAATATACGAATAATCACTGTCGATTGCCTGTTTATAATCAGCAGGTAACTGTTCACCCGGAAGAACAGCAGTTGCACCGAGAGTAGTTGACTCGACGTGGATGATACCGTCACCGTTTACTTCAAATGAATCACCCATAAGCTGGAAAAAGTTATATCTTGCTTCGCCTGTATGGAGACTATAGCCTGAAATAATATTGATTTCAATGCCGTTATCGACCATTGTTCTGATGTTGTCCTCAAGATTCATTTGTGCACGGTAGAAAGCGTCTGTCATTGCTCTGATTGGTGCGTGCTCAGCATCTCCAAGATATTTTTCAGCAAGCACAGGATAATCTTCGCGGGTTACCATTGCCCACATCTGCGGAGTGTTGATAAGAAGGTTATCGAGAAGAACGTTGTACATGCTTGTAATCATTGAGGCATTTACATCTGCAGGGAGTGCACGGATAAGAAGGTTTACAAGGCTTCCGACCATACTTCCGTATTCTGTAAATTCGCTGATAATGATCGGGAAAAGATCTCTGTACCAATATTCACCGTTAAGGTTGAAATCACGCTGATACATATCGCTTACTACCTGAGTACCGTTAAGAACCGGAACAACATTTACAACAGCGTTTACTTTGTCTGTGTCAGTGTATTTCTCAGCATAAGCTGTGAATATAGTACCGCCAAGGCTTATCGGGAGAAGATTGACTTTTGCGGCACCGGTCTTCTCAAGAACCATATCAATGTACTTATCAAGATTATCAGCTGAAGTCATAGCATCGCCGAAAAGACTGAAAGTAAAGAAGAAGAGGTTTTCTTCACCAATAACTTCAGCAACGGAACGAAGCGGAAGAATTTTGTAAAGATATTCAGTCTGATACTCCATATATGACTGATTGTCGTGATCCTTGGTTGCAAAATCAGCAAAGGAGCCGTTGAATTCGAGTAAACCGATTTCGTTGTTTGCAAATGTTCCGTCAGGAAGAGTTTTCTGAACAGAAAAAGCAGCGTCTGCAAGCTTTGCGATACCGTTAATAAGGCCTGCGTCGCTCTGTGTCATTACTGAAAGAACGAGAGGTACAATAAACTGAGTAACAGCTGCAAGAACTGTTGCCGGAATATCAAGAATGATGGTAGAACCTGTCATATCATTGCCGAAAGCGTCCTGCTTGATCGGCGGTTTTGACGGATCTTCAGCGTTTGCATAATCGTAATTTTCGTCAACTACGTATGTAATAGAATGTGAAATTCCGGGAACTACAACAAGAGGGTAATAATTACCGTTTTCGTCTTTTTCATCATAAACAACACTCATATCTTCAAGAGTGTATTTATAATTTTCAGCTGCAGTTGTACCGGGTGTCGGCTGAGGTGCAGCCTGAAGTGTAGGCAAGATAGCCATAATTACTGAAAGGATTACAGAAATAGATTTGATAGCAAGATTCATCGTATTCCTCCTAATATATGATGAAAACATAATATCATATAAGAATAAAATTTTCAAGTATTCGACTTAAAGTATTGAAATAGTGTCAAAATAATGCTATAATTAGCAAAATTTGTTGGAGGTTTATTATATGACTGAATTAACAGCTGCAGCTCAGTGGTTAAACGACACTTTCTATAGTTTTGACTATGCAATTCTTGAGTTTTTCCACAACACATTCAATCAGGGAGCAGGAAGTGCTTTCTGGGATCCGTTTTTTAAGTTTGTAACACTTTTAGGCGAAGAGGGTCTTTTCTTTATCATCATTTCTATAGTAATGATGCTCTTCAAGAAAACAAGAAAAGCTGGTATGGCAATGCTTCTTGCTATCGGTGTAGGCGCACTTTTCACAAACGTTTCAATCAAACCGCTTGTCGCAAGACCAAGACCGTTCCAGAACGAACTCAGCGATTGCTTTGAAGCTTTCAAGCAGTGGTGGATTGATGCAGGTTCAACAAAGGTTGGTGAAAAATCATTCCCGTCAGGTCACACTACATCCGCGATGGCAGCAATGGCAGGCTACTTCTTTGCAAGTAATAAAAAGTACATAAGCTGGACAGCACTTCTCTTCGCAGTGCTTATGGGTTGCTCAAGAATTTATCTTTGTGTTCACTATCCTTCAGATATTCTTGGCGGTATCGTAGTCGGTATTCTTGCAGGACTTATCGCATATCTTCTCATCAACCTTCTTTATTCAAAAACAAACAAAAAGGGAATTAAGGCAATGGTTGAATGGGACATCGTAAACCAGATAAAGAAGAAAAAATCATAATAACAAAGCCTCGGTTTTAAACCGAGGCTAATTTTTTTTAATCTGTGAACGGAGTATAAATTTTTCCGAATTTAAAGTCAACCGGATCGCGGGTCAATGACGAACGATAAACACTCATAACCATTCCTATTGCAAAATAAATACAAAGACTGGATGATCCGCCGGCACTCATAAACGGTAGTGTGATACCGATTACCGGCAACACCATAAGGCACATTCCTATGTTGATTACTACATGCGCAACTATCATAACAGCAACTGCAGTGCAGATGATTTTACCTATAAAAGAAACAGCATGCTGACCCACATAGATTATCTTTATAACAAGAATCAAAAGAAGAAGCAGTGCAAAAATTGCACCAACCAAACCAAGCTCTTCACCGACAACAGTAAAAATCATATCGTTTCTGCTTTCAGGAACGAGACCGTTTTGCGTGTATGGACCTTCAAACAATCCCTGACCGAATATTTTACCTGAACCAATCGCATTAACTCCTTGCTGCTGCTGGAAAATTACTTCCTCATAGGTTGCTTCAGTCAAAGAAGAAGGTGAATAGATTGCCATAAATCGCTGTTTCTGGAAGTCTGAGAAGAATTCGAACCAAAGCAACGGAGCTGCACAAGCAATTACACCAACACCAAACAAGAAGTAGCGGATATACAAACCTGCAACAAAAAGCATTCCGAGTGTCATTACAACAAAAACAAGAGCTGAGCCGAGGTCACCTGTAAGAATAACAAGTGCAACAACAACCATAGCATGAATACCGAGTAAAACAACATTTTTAAATTTATTTATATCGTGCCTGACGTTGTTCAGATGTACGGCAAAGGTTATCATAAACCCTATCTTCAAAAGCTCTGATGGCTGAAAATAAAAACTGCCTAACTTAATCCATGAAATTGCATCAGAACGTCCGGAAGGAGCATCACCTATAAAGAACAGTGATACCATCAAACCTAAGCAAACTATCGCTATAATCGGCCACAGTCGTGCCAAAGCTTCATAATCTACCAACGATATTATAAATGCACATATAACACCGAGAATAACAGCGATTGCCATAGTGCGGACGTCACGAGGTATCAGCATATCTTCAGTAAGAGTTCTTCTTGTAGCACTGTAAACCATGATTATACCGAAGGTTGAAAGTAAAATACTGAGCGTAATAAGGAATTTATCTGTACCTTTAAGAAAATCCTTAAACCAGTAAATTATTTTATTCAAAGCTTCACCTCCGTAATATTTGATACACGAACAATTATATATGCAATCTGTTTTAATTTCAAGTACAAAGTTATTTACTTCTTTAAAAAATATGATATAATAATCTCAGTAATTAAAGGTGGAGTGATATTTTGGCTTCTTTTTACAGCAAAAGTGTTAAAGAAACTGTAGAGCTTGGTAAGAAACTCGGCAGTAAATTGAGTAAAGGCAAGGTTGTTGCCTATTTCGGACCTATGGGAATGGGAAAGACAGCGTTTACTCACGGTCTTGCTGAAGGTCTCGGGATTGATGAAAAGAACGTCAGCAGTCCTACCTTTGCTCTTGTACATGAATACAAGGGTAAAGAGAACAAACTATATCATTTCGATATGTACAGGATATCAACTTGGGATGATCTTTATTCTACGGGTTATTTTGATTATCTTGATGCTGGGGAGATTCTTGCTGTTGAATGGAGCGAGAATATTGAAAATGCTCTGCCTGAAGATTGTGTCAAGGTGTTTTTTTCACCCGGTGAAAAAGATAACGAAAGAAACATTAAAATTATTGGAGTAGATTTACTTTGAAAATATTAGGAATTGACAGCTCAGCAAAATCTGCATCTGTGGCTGTTACAGATAACGGAAAAATCCTCAGCAGTTTCTATATTAACACAGGTTTGACTCATTCACAGACATTGATGCCGATGCTTGATAATGCGTTAAAATGTGCTTCGTTAACACTTGACGACATTGATATTGTTGCTGTAAACAAGGGTCCGGGATCTTTCACGGGAATCAGGATCGGCGTTGCTGCTGCTAAAGGAATTGCAGATACCAAAAACATAAATACTATCGGAATTTCAACACTTGAATCAATGGCGTACAATCTTATAGGATTCGATTGTATCGCTGTTGCTGTTATGGATGCTCGTTGCTCGCAGGTTTATACTGCACTTTTCAAAGTTAAGAATACAACGATTGAAAGGCTTACAGACGACCTTGCTGTGCCTATATCCGAATTAAAAGATATGTTATCTTCTTACAATGAAGAAATAATACTTGTTGGTGACGGTGCAGATATTTGTTATCGTGCGTTGTGTGATGATTTTGCTAAAATTAAAGTTGCAGCTGAAGCTTATAAGTATCAGAATGCAACGGGTGTATGCCTTGCAGCTGAAACAAAAGATAAGAATCTCTATGTTAAAAGCAATGAATTAGTTCCTGAATATTTGCGTTTACCTCAGGCAGAACGCGAGTTAAAAAATAAACTAAAAAAAGGTGAGTGAAAAATATGAAAATCGCAATCGGTGCCGATCACGGCGGATTTGAGCTCAAAGAATCTATTAAAAAACATCTTGAAGAAGTCGGCGGTTATGAAATAACAGATTACGGTACTTATACAAGTGAGTCTGTTGATTATGCTGCTATCGCATATAAAGTAGGTATGGCTGTTACTGAAGAAAAAATCCTGGGAATTCTTTGCTGTGGTACAGGTATCGGCATCAGTATGGCAGCAAATAAAGTAAAGGGTGTTCGTGCTGCTTGCTGTTCGGATTATTTTAGCGCTAAGCTTACACGAGCTCATAATGATGCAAACATTCTTTGTCTTGGCGGCCGTGTTGTAGGTGCAGGTCTTGCAAATGAGCTTGTTGATATTTTCCTCAATACTGAATTTGAAGGTGGCAGACACCAGAGAAGAATAGATCAGATTTCAGCGATTGAAAACGGTGAGTTTTAAGGAGGTAAAAACCATGGGCAATGTTATTATAACCAACCATCCGCTTATTCAGCACAAATTGTCAATTCTGAGGGATATTCACACGTCTTCAAAGGATTTCAGAAATCTTGTAAGTGAAATCGCAACACTTATGTGTTATGAAGCAACAAGAGATCTTCCTTTGCACGAAATTGAAATTGAAACACCGATCTGTAAATGTACTGCACACAGCCTTGAAGGTAAAAAGCTTGCTTTTGTTCCTATTCTTCGTGCAGGTCTTGGTATGGTAGACGGTGTTCTTCAGCTTGTTCCTTCCGCAAGAGTGGGGCATATTGGTTTATACCGTGACCCTGAAACATTAAAACCCGTTGAATACTATTGTAAATTGCCCGCAGATATTAATGAACGCGATGTAATTGTTCTTGATCCGATGTTGGCAACAGGCGGCTCTGCAATCGATGCTATTACTTTAATTAAGGAAAGAAATCCTAAATCGATTAAGTTTATGGGTCTTATTGCTGCACCTGAAGGAGTAGCTGCTCTCAGAGAGGCTCATCCTGATGTTGATATCTTCCTTGCAGCCGAGGATGAAAAGCTTAACGATCACTGTTATATTGTTCCCGGTCTCGGAGATGCAGGAGACAGAATATTCGGAACTAAATAAAAATTTGAAACCGCTGTGATTTTTGAAGTCACAGCGGTATTTTTTTTAGCTTGTCTGCATATGTTTTACTGTTATTTAACAGCTTGTACGGAGGGATAAAGCTTGGATAAAAAATTCATCAAAAAACCGGTTAATCTACATAAATTCAGTATGAATTTCAACAAAATTATGCCGGATTGGAAATTAATAACACCTATATTTTTTTCTGTTGCAGGAATTATTTTCGGTTCTTTGACAGCAAAAGGGGAGAGGGGGATCTATTTAAAATTAAGTGAATTGATTAATCAAAATATTCTCTCGGATCTCGGTGTTACTTTATATGAAAGCTTAACAGTTTATCTTTTGCTACCAACAATTTTTGCTGTTGCAATATTTTTCTTTGGCTTATCAGTTTACGGTTGTTTTACCGTGAATGTAATTCCTTTAGCATACAGTTTGTTTTCAAGTATGATTGTATATTTTCTTTTTGAAATGTATGCATTAAAAGGACTCGCTTATGTTGCAATTATGCTGTTGCCGTATTGTATGCTGTCGTTAGTTTCATTAATTATGCTCACCGGAGAAAGCATCAGCATGTCACAAATGCTTATAAAAACCCTCGGAAAATCAAAAAGACTTAATGATTATTGTTTTGGAGCATATTATAAAAACTGCCTGAAATACTATTTATTAATAATACTGGCTGTGGTTGCAAGAACCGTGATGTCTAAATTATTCAGTGGTATCTTTGTTTTTTGAAAGATTGTTTAAAGGATTTGAAGCAACGGCATCTTTAAGCTGTGAATCTATAATATGAGTATAAATCTCAGTTGTTGCGAGATTTTCATGACCGAGTATTTCTTTAATAAGAAGTACATCAACATTACCTTGCTGATACATTAATGTAGCGGCAGTATGTCTTAATTTATGTGTTGAAAATCCCTGATCACCAAGTCCGGCTTTATCAAGAAATGTTTTCACGATATGCTGAACAGTCTTAGGACTTATTCTTGAAAGGCGACTGCTAAGGAAAAGAGCGTTTTTATCTTTAACTCCTTCAACGGGACGTACCTTCATATAGTCTTTGATTGCATTAACACACATATCGTTAAGATAAATTATTCTCTCTTTGTTTCCCTTGCCGTTTACACGCATTGAATTATCTGAACGGATATCACCATAATTCAATCCGACTAACTCTGAAAGTCTAAGACCACAGTTAAGGAATAAAGCTATTATACAATAATCACGTTCTTTGAATTTACCGTCAATACTGTTAAGCAGACTAACACTTTCTTCAAGAGTAAGGTATTTAGGTAATGCTTTCTTGGCTTTGGGCGATTCAAGCTCTTGTAACGGGTTCTCGTCAATCTGTTTAGTGTTAATTGACATATATTTAAAATATGCTCTTAAAGCAGAAGCTTTTCTTGCACGTGAAGCAGCATCATTTTTTCTTACATTTCTGCAATAGGACAAGAAAGCGTAAGCGTCCTGAATAGAAACAGTTTCAATCATATCAAGACCAATACCGGAAATATCAATTGAATCAAAGTCGATATTTTCATCAACTTTTTTTCTGTATATAAGTAAATATCTGAAAAACAGACGTAAATCGGATGCATACTCAAGAACAGTAAGCTCCGATTTGTTTTTTATTACACTCATATAATTTAAAAATTCAATTACTGACAGGGGCAGGGTCTTAAATTCATCCTTATGCATAATTCTCATTATCCTTAAATCTTTATTAACAATTATACAAAAGAAATATTTTGTATAATTTAGGGTGGTGGTAAAAAAGAAATATATATATATAAGTATCAATTTAATAAATATACTCGGAAAAAGGTATAATTCCGCCTATATCTATTAACGGTCCATCGTTCAGTCCAATGTAATCAACACTATGTTTTTTCAGAAAAGATTTGATTAATTCAGCATTACTGTGTGTATCAAGATTACCGGTAAACGCTAACAAGTTTTTACCGATCATACCGTATGTTCCACCGATAAAACCGTAATCACGTCCTTTTAACTTAACAGAACCTTTATTAATTAAAATTGAATCGATTGCATTTTTTTGAGCTGAACAGTATATAGATTCATCATCTGTTATCAGAGCATTATTATTTAATAATACTGTAGAACAAGCTACATAGCCTTGATTGCAATGAATTAAGCGATAGTTATATTTGTCGGCGAAATCTTTTATCGTTTTGTCGATATATTTTGTATTACATAGAATCATATCAGATATAACTCTTACATTCAGCCTGACATCTTCCGGATACGGTGAACAGATATTTTCTGAACAGTTAACTAAACTGAATTTAAATACATTCTCTCCTATTGTTAAATAATTAACAATATTTGCATATACAGTTCTATCTGATACTGCGATATTGTTATTCAGTTGTACAAACACACAATCAGGATGTGAAGCAATATCATCTGAAAGTAAATTATTCCGCTGAACTTGTATTGTGTTTATGTTAAATTTATTAAGTAAAATATCAGAAATATCAGGATAATCTGAAGAAATTAATACTGAAGCCACATTCCTTTCAGGAAGACAAGGTGTTTTGATTATTCTTTCCAATTACCCTCTCCCCTTCTTAAACCCCTGCATCAAAAGCCGCACGAATCGTTCTTACAGGTACAACCTCAACGATTGATTTAATGTTATCATTAAGATTTTTATAATTATGATACGGTACAATGCATTTATTGAAACCGAGTCGGGCTGCTTCTTTAATTCTTTGCTCACAGCTGCCTATTGAGCGGATTTCTCCTCCGAGACCTATTTCACCAAAAGCAATAACATCGTCTCTTATAGGCTCGTCCTTAAGGCTGGAAATCAATGCTAAGGCAACAGACAAATCAGAAGCGGGTTCATAAAGCTTCAGACCGCCGACAACATTTATATATACATCTGTATTGGCATAGAAAAAACCTGCACGTTTTTCAAGTACAGCAAGAAGCATTGAAAGTCTGTTATAATCAAAGCCGTTTGCCATTCTTCTGGGGTTACCAAAACCGCTTGATGTAACCAACGCCTGAACCTCTGCTAAAATCGGTCTGGAACCTTCCATAAGGCACGCTACACATGATCCTGAGGTATTCTTTGGTCTGCCTGAAATCATCATCTGAGACGGATTTTCGACCTCAGAAAGACCGTTATCCTTCATTTCAAAAACACCGATTTCATTAGTAGATCCGTATCTGTTTTTTACAGCACGAAGAATCCTGTACGAAAGATGTCGTTCACCTTCAAAATACAGAACTGCATCCACTATATGCTCAAGAACCTTCGGGCCTGCAATATTTCCGTCTTTATTAACGTGTCCGACAACAATAGTTGGTATATTCAATGATTTTGCAGTCTGCATAAGGCAGTTTGTACATTCTCGTACCTGAGCAACGCTGCCGAGCGAAGAGTTCAGTTCAGTAAAATTCATTGTCTGAATTGAGTCAATTATGACAAGATCAGGTTGAGAAGAACGCATATATTCACTTATAATCTGAACATCAGTTTCGCAGAACACAGAAAGATTTTCAGTATCAACACCCAAACGACCGGCTCTGAGTTTAATCTGATGGGCAGATTCCTCGCCCGAGACATAGAGTATTTTTAATGATTGACCGAGATACTGACAAATCTGCAGAAGAATTGTTGATTTTCCTATACCGGGATCACCGCTTAAAAGCACAAGTGAACCTTTAACGATACCACCGCCAAGAACTCTGTCAAGCTCATTGAGACCTGTTCTATATCTTATTTCGCTGTCGCAGCTTATCTCGTTGATTTTCTGCACACTTGAGGTAAGCACCGATACTGTTCGTGTAGTTTTTTTAGAACTTTCGGGAGATTTGAATACTTCAGACATTGTATTCCACTCATTACATCCGGGACAACATCCAAACCATTTTGCGCTTTCATATCCACACTCAGAACATACATATACATTTTTAGCTTTTGAAGCCATTTAATCACCTTTGAATAACATAGTTTATAATACCGTCAGCAACAAGTGTTGCAATTTGATTTTTATAATCGTTAGTTTTTAAAAGCAATAAATCGTTGCTGTTTGACAAAAATCCGCATTCAACCATAACTGCAGGAATAGTCGAATGATATAAAAGAAAAATCTCTGTTCCTGATTTTTTTGTTTTTCGCTTATTATTTTTCTGAAGATTAGCTACGACTGTATTTTGAATGCAATCTGCCAATTTTTTGCTGTTCAGGTTACCCGGTGAATAAAAAACCTGAGTCCCCTCTTGTCTACTGTCAGAAAACTTATTCTGATGTATACTGACAAAAATAGCATTACTGAATCTGTTTATAATCTCAAGTCTGTTTCTTATATCAGAAATCTTTTTCTGTCTTTGTGTTTTAAGATTATCGTCACAAGTCATCTTATCTTCAGTACGTGTCATTATTACATTTAACCCGTATAATTCAAGTATTTTCTGAAGCCTGAGTGCAATATCAAGATTGAAATTTTTTTCAAGAGAACCATCGTAAGCAACCGCACCGCCATCTTCACCACCGTGTCCGGCATCAATTATAACGGTATAACAGTCAGCGGGATTTGCAGAAGTTGTTTCAAATTTCTTATCAATAAATATTTCAATAAAAAAAGTAAAAACTAAAGTAAAAGAAATAGTAAAAAAACAAATCTTTAAAATTAAATTTCTCATATCAACACCCCACATAATTTTATGCAGGTGAAAAATCAATATGAAAAAAACAGTAAATTATTTCGTAGGCATAATAATAGGAATGATAAATATTGTGATCGGTGCCTGCGGAGGTATTGTTGCAATAGAATGCCTCAAAAAGAACAAAATAAATCAGACAAAAGCACACGCTACAGCAGTATCAATAATACTTCCTTTGAGCCTAATAAGTGCAGTTGTATATTTGATTAACAATAACGTCAAACTTTCAGATTCATATATTTATATCATTCCAGGAATAGTCGGTTCATTTGTAGGAGCCACTTTATTGCCTAAAATCCCATCAAAAATTTTAAGCAAAACTTTTTCAATGTTTATGATTTATGCCGGTGTAAGGATGTTTTTGAAATGATTACAGATATTATAGCGGGTTTGGTTTCAGGTGCATTAGGTGCATTGGGCTTCGGCGGTGGTGGAGTTTTAATAATATATCTGACGTT
Source organism: Acutalibacteraceae bacterium (assembly GCA_045648305.1). GTDB lineage: Bacteria > Bacillota > Clostridia > Oscillospirales > Acutalibacteraceae > CAG-488. The sequence continues at coordinate 1,472 of JAZRNR010000096.1, read as the reverse complement.
GTATAAAAATCTTCCTCAATTGACTGCTCAGGGAATAAATCTGATATTTTTTATCCCGTCAGCTATAATTGCACTTATTAAACATAATAAAAACAAGCTGATAGAGTGGAAAATCAGTTTATCATACATTATCTGCGGAATAATCGGTATTACCGCAGGATATTTCCTTGTTAATTTTCTTGATGAAACGATACTGCGAAAACTCTTCTCTTTGATTCTGATTACAGTGGGTCTAAAAGATTTATTAATCAAAAAGAAAAAATGAAGAAAATTTTCCTTTTGTAAACTTATGAACTAAGCAATCGAGTATAGTTTTAATTCCTACGCCCATATAAAACCCAATTACATTAAGCATAAAGTCATCAACATCAGGATGTCCGTTTCCAAGGAAATATTGAGAAATTTCAATACCAGAGCTTACAATAATCGGCAACAAAATTATTATTAATATATTTCTAGTAAATGCCGAAGCAAAAACTCCGAGCGGTAAAAAAATTGCTATATTACCCAGGAACAGAAAAATAAGCTCATAATCAATATAACCTCGAGTAAACGTGAATTCAATCATAGCAAAAGGTTTGATATTGAATTCAGGACGCATAAATGTAATTTCTCTGATAAGAAAAAAAGAATATATAAGAATTACTGAATAATAAACAAGGACCAATATAGATGTTCTTTTTATGAATATCTTATAATCGGAAATAAAAGAATCATTTTTGCTGATCATTAATTTAAAAACATAATACAAAACACAAATAAATAAAACAACAAAAATCAAAGCAGGTTTGTCATAATAAAAATTCATCAACCAACGAAATGACTTGTCATTGTTTTTAAGATGAAGTTCAATCTGTTTATATAAAGCAAAAACTACCCAGAACAAAACTGAAATTATCAATGATTTTGAAACAGAGTCAGCGTTTGTCTTGAGCAAAAAATCAGCTAAAAAAAAGATAATAAGTGCGCATATAGCGGTAACGGCAACCTGAAGGAAAAGATTTCCGATCAGGTTAAATCCGGGAATTACTGACAAGATCAGAAAAATTGATAAAATTACATGGTTGAATATTTTTTTAATTTTATTTTCAGGCATTATTGTTTCTCCTGTAATCAAGATAATCCTGAAGAATAATCGTTGCTGCAACAGCATCAACAACATTTTTACGTTTTTTGCCACGAGTATTGGTTTCGTTTAAATAGTTATATGCAGAAACTGTTGTTAATCTCTCATCCCAAAGCACACAAGTTATGCCTGTAGTTTTTTCAAGTTCTGCTGCAAAATCCTTACACTTCTGAGCACGTGTGCCTTCGGAAGAGTCCATATTTTTTGGATATCCTACAACAATAATATCAGGTTTCTTTTCGAGTGAGATTGTATTAATTCTTGAAATAACCTTAGGCTGATAAGTTTCATTTATGACTTCAACCGGAAATGCATATGTTTCAAGGCGGTCACTGACCGCTATGCC
>JAZRNR010000095.1:0-17920 GCA_045648305.1 Acutalibacteraceae bacterium | reverse complement strand
AATGGCTGCTGCCGTGTTCATTCTTTTTTCAAAAAGACGAACAAGCTCATCATCGATAGCGTCTATTTCTTTTCTGATTTCGCTTATATCCATTAATGTCACCTTCAGATAAGATTGATGAGTGCGAGTGCTGTAACAGCTTCGATACACGGAACAGCCCTCGGAACAATACACGGATCGTGTCTGCCTTCTATGACAAGCTCTTCTTCTTTTCCTGTTTCAAGGTTAACCGTCATCTGTGGCTTTGAAATTGACGGAGTCGGCTTGACCGCAACACGGAAGACAATCGGCATTGAAGATGTTATACCACCGAGGATGCCACCGTGATTGTTGGTTTTAGTTGCGATTTTTCCGTCATTTATGATGAATGCATCGTTGTTTTCGCTGCCTCTGAGGTTGGCACAGTCAAAACCGTTGCCGAATTCAATTCCCTTAATGGCAGGAATAGCAAAAATTGCCTGACTGATTGCGTTTTCGACACCTTCAAACATCGGTTCACCGATGCCTGCAGGCATACCTGTTACAGCACATTCGATAACACCGCCAACGGAATCTCCGTCAAGTCTTGCTTCTTCAATTTTTGCAAGGATTTTTTCTTTTACGCTGTCATCAATAAGTGGAAAATCCTTTTCGGAAATACTTGCAAGAATATCGGAGTTTACGTTAACAGGGTCAAAACGTGAATCGCTGACACCTGCAATTTTTTCAATGTGTGCGCCGATGCGGATTCCTTTTTCTTCTAAAATCTGCATCGCAACCGCACCTGCAAAGCACATCGGTGCAGTCATCCTGCCAGAGAAGTTTCCGCCACCACGGATGTCGTTGAAGCCGTTATGCTTTATGTGTGCCGCAAAATCTGAGTGCGACGGACGCGGAAGATTCCTGATTTTTGAATAATCCTTTGAATGTTGGTCGTTGTTTTTTATAACTGCACAAAGAGGTGCACCGCAGGTAATGCCGTCGACAACACCTGAAATTATTGAAGGAATGTCATCTTCCTTACGCTTTGTTGAGTAAGTGTTGTTGCCGGGAGCACGGCGTGACATAAATTTTCCGATTTTCTCCATATCAAGCTTTAAGCCTGCAGGAATACCGTCAATAACAACACCGATAGTCTCCGAATGTGACTGACCGAAAACGGTAATTCTGAATTTTTCACCAAAGCTACATGACATTTGCGTCACCTCCGAGTGAATTGAAATCTTTGAAAAACTCAGGGTAGGATTTGTTAACTGCCTGAGCATTGTTTATTATAACACAGTTTTCGCATTTTTGTGAAGCAACGGCAGCCGCCATAATGATTCTGTGGTCGTTGAAGCTTTCAACCGTTCCGCCTGAAAGACTTTTTCTGCCGTTTATTATTATTCCGTCTTCGGTTTCGTGTGCATCACCGCCGAGAGAATTAATCATTTCAACAGTTGATTTTATTCTGTCGCTTTCTTTTAAACGAAGACGAGTTGCATTGTAAATTTTTGTTGTACCGTCTGCTGTTGCTGCGACAGCACAGATTACAGGCACAAGGTCAGGGATATCGGATGCATCAATTTCTGTGCCGTGTAAATCGGCAAGAGATACACGGATTGAATCATTGTCTTCAATTAATTCAGCACCGAAAGCACAAAGAACATCAAGGATTTTTCTGTCGCCCTGAGCCGAATTGCGGTCAAGTCCCGAAACCCATGCACCGAGAGCGAGGAGAAATGCCGCGTTTGACCAGTCACCCTCAACATTGAAAGCCCCTGATTGCAAATCAGAGTGTCTGACTTTATAAATGTTTCCGTTTTCTTCGATTTTTGCACCGAAATCGGAAAGAACTTTTGTTGTGATATCAATGTACGGCTTTGATTCCACGGGCGGAATAATTTCAATTTCGCTCTCTTCTTCGCAAAGAGGAAGAGCGAGCAGAAGTCCCGTGATAAACTGCGAGCTGATGTTTCCTGCAATTCTGAATTTTCCGCCTGTCAGCTTGCCTGAAATGTGAAGCGGAAAAGTATCGCTGCAAATTACACCGTGCTTTTTCATTTCATCAAGAAGCGGTGCAATCGGACGGTCGGGGAGTCTGCCGTGAGCAGTAAATGTTGCCTCAAGTCCGAGTGCTGAAACAACGGGAAGCATAAAACGAAGTGTGGATCCGCTTTCTCCGCAGTCAAGCTCAGCTTTTTCGGGGAACTTGGCAGGCGGAGTAACAGTCCATTCGTTACCGTTTTTTTCTATTGTAACTCCGAGTGACTTAAGGCAGCTTGCGGTTGCCTCAATATCTTCGGAGGTTTTGTTAAGTTTAACTGTACTCTTTCCTTTTGCAAGTGCCGCACAGATTAATGTTCTGTGAGCAACGGATTTTGAAGCAGGCGCTTCGATTTTTCCGCAAAGAGTTTTCGGATTGATTTTAATTTTCATCACTCAGAAGCTCCTTAAATTCAGCGAGAGCCAAGTTTAAAATTTTGCATTTTCCTATTTCTTCGGGGATGATTATTGAAATTCTGCCCGAAGAACTTTTTTTGTCGTTTTCCGTTGCAAAGTAAAGTGAGCTGTTTTTGAACGGACAGGAAATCGGAAGATTGTTTTCAAGCAAAGCGTCGATGATTTCGTCCTGACATCGTTCTTTTGAAAGTCCGTTTTTCCACGCGATTTCGGAAATGAGGAGCATTCCCATTGCAACAGCACTTCCGTGCGGGATTTCAAAGTTGCTCATCTTTTCAATCGAGTGAGCGAGAGTGTGGCCAAAATTAAGAAGCTGACGTTTGCCTGTGTCAAATTCATCTTCGTTTACGATTTCACTTTTGATCGAAACACAACGTGCAATTATCTTTTCAAGATTCCTTGCGATATCTCCGTTTTTGACGGTTTCAAAAAGAGCTTTGTCTGCAATAACGCCGTATTTTATAATCTCTGCCATACCGTCCGAGAAGGTTTCGGAAGGAAGAGTGAGAAGCATCTGCAAATCACAAAGAACAAGCTCAGGCTGATTGAAAACACCTGCAAGGTTTTTGCCGGCTTTAAGGTTGACTGCTGTTTTTCCGCCAACGGAAGAATCAACCATCGCAAGAAGGGTAGTCGGAATCTGAACAAGATGCATACCTCTCATATACATTGCCGCTGCAAGTCCCGCAAGGTCGCCGACAACACCACCGCCGAGAGCAACGATAACATCGTTTCTTGAAAAATGCTTGTCAGCAAGAAATTCAAGAAGCTCAAAAAGCACTTCGGGAGATTTTGACTTTTCACCGTGAGGGAAAACAAATATCTCGGTCAGAAGCTTCTCTTCGGAAAGATATTCTTTTGCCTTGTCAGCGTGAAGCTCTGCAACTGTATCGTCTGTAACGATGCAGACCTTTTTGTCACCGAAAAGAGCCTTGACTTTTTTGCCGAGAAGAGCAACGGTTTTCTGTCCGATGATAATATCGTATTTTTTCGAGGCATTTACTTTAACAGTTTCCATAATTAACCCACCTGTTTCTTTTTCACTTTGCCTTCTGCGAGCAAGGAAGAAAGTTTTTCGCTGTCAGCGTTTTCAAGTGCTGTCTTGTATTGCTGAAGATTTTTGATGAGCGTATCAATTTCAAAAGCAAGGTTATCTTTGTTTTCAAGGAAAAGCTCGGTCCACATTTCTTCGTTGAGCTTTGCGACCCTTGTCATATCCTTGTAACTGCCTGCGGAAAATCCTTTTCTTACTTCAGCTGACGGACTTTTTACATATGCACTTGAAACAACGTGTGCAAGCTGTGAAGTGTATGCAATAATTCTATCATGTTCTTCGGGAGAAGAAAAGGTTATTTCTGAAAATCCTAACGATAAAAAGAAATGTTTTGCCTTATCGAGCACTGCAATGTCCGAAATTCCGCACGGAGTGAGTATCATTGAAGCTCCTTTGAAAAGACTTGCACGTGAAGAGCCGAATCCCCAGAACTGTGTTCCTGCCATCGGGTGACCGCCGATGAAGGTGAAACCGTGTTCTTTTGCAACGGGATTTATTCTGTCACATACGGCTCTTTTAACACCGCAGCAATCAAAAACGATGCAGTCTTTTTTGAATTTATCAGCGTTTTTAATTATGTAATCAATAGTCGCTTCGGGGTAAAGTGAAACGATAACAACATCACATTCCGAAAGATTCTCTTCGCTGAGCATTCCGTCGATTGCGTCTGTAAGCTCAGCGGCAAGAAGTGTGCTTTCGTCGGTGTCATAACCGTAGACGGTGTGTTCCTTTGTTTCCTTGATTGCTTTTGCCATTGAACCGCCGATAAGGCCGAGTCCTGTTATTCCGATTTTCATTGCTATCGTTCCTTTCTTAAAATTTTATTCTGCGTTCTGATGAAGCACCTTGCGGATAACCTCAGCTTCTTTAACAACCTGAGCGAACTGTGCGGGAGTAAGAGCCTGAGGACCGTCGCAAAGTGCGTGAGCAGGGTCGTTGTGAACCTCAATCATAAGTCCGTCTGCACCTGCAGCAACAGCTGAAAGGGCAAGGGGACGGACGAGCCTTGAAAGTCCTGCCGCGTGGCTCGGGTCAGCAATAACGGGAAGGTGTGATTTTTCTTTAAGAAGTGCAATTGCCGAAACGTCCATTGTGTTTCTTGTGTATTTTTCGAAAGTACGGATTCCTCTTTCGCAAAGGATAACCTTTTCGTTACCGCCTGCCATAATGTATTCGGCACTCATAAGAAGCTCTTCCATTGTGCTTGAAAGACCTCGTTTGAGAAGGATCGGCTTGTCTGTGTGGCCGAGCTCCTTAAGAAGCTCAAAGTTCTGCATATTTCTTGCACCGACCTGAATAACGTCAACATTTTCGAAAAGGTCAAGGTGAGAAATGTCCATAATCTCTGTTACGATAGGCATACCTGTTTCGGCCTTTGCTTTTTCAAGGAGCTTAAGACCCTCGGCTCTCATTCCCTGGAAAGCGTAGGGTGAAGTTCTCGGCTTGAAAGCACCGCCGCGAAGAAGCATAGCACCCGCTTCCTTGGTTTCTTTTGCGATTGAACAAATCTGTTCGGGTGATTCAACAGAGCACGGTCCTGCAATGTACTGGAAGTTACCACCGCCGATTTTGAAACCGCCGATGTCGATAACTGTATCATCAGGGTGAAATTTTCTGTTTGCGTTTTTGAAAGGTTCGCTGATACGTGTAACCTTTTCAACGATATCAAGACTGTTGATAAGGTCAATGTCAACGTGGCTTGTGTCGCCGATAAGACCGAGAATGGTTTCGAATTCACCGACGGTTTCGTGAACGTCAATGTTCATTGATTTGAGCCATTCCACAAGGTGCTCCTGCTGAGCCTTGTCAATTCCGTTTTTTACTACTACTACCATAATTAAAACCTCCTGAAAAAAATAAAAAGTTCCGCAGTGTAATTTTACTGCGGAACTTTGAAAAGTCTTTTATTGAAACGATTTACAGCAAAACTAACTAACCCTATTAACTTTTGTTAATAAAGTAAAAGTAAAAGTATTCAGCTGCAAAAATGTTTCGCTTCATTGCTTTAATCCCCTAAAGTTTTGACACATTATAGCACCGTGAATTTTGAGTGTCAAGAGTTTTTTTAAAAATTTTTAAAAATTATCGTAGCCGACCGTGAGCGTAAAACGGTATTAACAGCACCTTATAAGATATTCTTGAGGTTGCTCTTACCTGTACGGATGTTGAAGCGGAGAGTCTTCTTCTTACCGTCTTCGATGTAACAGATTTTAACGTCTTCCTTTGTAACGTACTCAGCAGAAAGAATTTCAGCCTCGCTTCTCTTGAAGAAGAGCTTGAGGTATTCTGTTGTTTCGTCGTCGTAATCGCCTGCATTATCTGAAACGAAGAGAACGCTGCCGAAAAGGTTGTTTACCTTTGCAAGAAGGAGCTTCTGATCCTTTGTGAACTTAAGGTTGTTGTCACGAAGGAAGAAAACGTCGGGGTCGTTGCAGAAAACTCTCTGGTCAAGGTGACGGCGGAGGAATGTGTTGTTGATAGCGTGTCTTGTGTTAACAATTTCCATGTTAAGAAGAAGCTTATCGATGAAGTTGAACTCAAAGTGAGGTGAAACGTCACAGCCGATACGGCAAGCGTCAACAACGCCGAATGACGGTCCGAGAGGCACACCGCATCCGAGGATGAGCTTATCCTCTCCAACACATTCGCGAAGGAAGTCCATAGCTTCGCACATGATTGTACCGCGTGTCTTGCCGTGTCTCGGAAGCATAGCTTCTGAATAAAGGAAGTCAAGCTTAACCATATCGAAGCCCCACTCGTTAACGATTACATTAAAGAAGTTCTTGATATATTCTCTTGCTTCGGGATGGTAGAAGTCGAGTGTGTAAGCACCGCCCCAACCCTGACAGCCAAGAAGAGGCTTGCCTTTTTCGTCCTTGATGAGCCAGTCGGGATGCTCTTTTGCAACGCGAGAAACTCTCTGTGCGCTGAACGGAGCAATCCAGATACCTGCAAGGTAGCCCTTGTCGTGAATCTTGTCTGCAACGTACTTCATACCGTTCGGGAATTTTGCAGGGTTCGGCTCAAGCCAGTCACCGACAAATGTTTCGTAACCGTCATCAATCTGGAAGATTGAAACGCTGTCCTTTGCTCTGTCAAGTCCGTCAAGGTCACGGAGAATTATATCTTCGTTAATCTTCTGGTAGTAGTTATACCATGATGTGTAACCTGAAAGGTAATCGATCTTCGGCTTTCTGAGCTCCATTGAACCGAAGTACTTGTCGAATACATCGTCGTATTTTCCGCTGAAGCAAACAACGTCAACAAGTGTTGTTTCGTTTTCAAGAGTACAGCCCACGATGTCCTTTGCAATGCTGAAACGGTTTTCTGAACACTCGAGCTCAAAAAGAGTATAGCCTTCTCTTTCGCTACGTGAGCCGAAGAGAACAAGGTCTTCACCATTCCTGAAGTATGTGTATGTATAAGAGTGGAATGAACCAACCTTGTCGTACTCAGTAAAGTGATAGTCACCCTGAACGCCTGCAAAGAATTTTGTAAAGTTGTTGAGATGAGTGATTTTGCCAAGACCTGTGATTTTGTCGTCAGCGTGGCACTCGTAACACTTTGTCCAGGACTGGAAGCCGTTTGCAAAGAAAACTTCATTCTTTTCAAGTGTCTTCGTTGCGTTGAGCTTGAATGCAAGCATCTCCATCGGTGCCTTCGGCTTGAGCACGCACTTAACAGTGTTTTCGCTCACCTCAAGGTCGAGTACATAATGGTCACATTCAGTCTTACTGTTTTCGTAAGTTGTGCCGTTAACTTTGTATTTGATATACGGATTAAAATTGAACATGGTGGTATTCCTCCGAATGCAAATTTTTACATTTTATATTCTAACATATAATTATAAATAATTCAAATATTTTTACATTAAATTTGACACGGTTATTATGTGGTGTTAAAATGACGTCTGTACTTTTATTTTGAAGGATGGATAAACACAATGCTCGGTGTTCTGGTTAATGTTGCAACAGCTGTTCTCGGCGGAATTTTCGGTGCACTTTTCAAAAAAGGAATCCCTGAAAAAATCACAAAAGCGGTAATGATTGCCGTCGGACTTTGCGTGCTTTATATCGGTATCGACGGTGCACTCAAGGGCGAAAACACGCTTGTTCTTATAATATCAATGCTTGTCGGTACGCTTATCGGCTCGCTTATTGATATTGACGATAAAATCAACAGGCTCGGTCTTTTTGTTGAAAAGAAATTCAACAAAGGGGAAAAGAAAATTTCGATTGCGGAAGGATTTGTTACCGCAACTCTTCTTTTCTGTGTCGGTTCAATGACTGTTGTCGGCTCTCTTAATGCGGGGCTTCGAGGCGACAATCAGATGCTTTACACAAAGGCGATTCTTGACCTTGTTTCGGGTACGGTTATTGCAACAAGCTGCGGAATCGGTGTTGCTTTCTCGGGCATTTCGGTTCTTGTTATTCAGGGAGGTATCGTTCTTCTTGCACAACAGCTTAACGGAATTCTTACAACGCAGGCAATCGACGAAATGACCTGTGTCGGCTCGGTTATAATCATCGCGCTCGGTCTTAACCTCGTCGGTATTTCAAAGTTTAAGGTTGCTAATTTTATGCCTGCAATTTTCCTTGCACCGCTTGTGTGCATGCTTTTGAATATGTTGCCTTTTTCGATATAAATTACTTATTGAAAAAAGTGTCGGTTTTTGGTATAATACCGTCATAACGTGAAGGACAGAGGTTTTTTATGAATAAAGAAGTTTCAAATAAAAAGAAGATTACAGACAAAAAGTTGATAATAATTTTCCTTGTCGGAGTTGCTGTTCTGCTTGCAGCAGTTGCTGTTATAGTTCATTTCTCAACTCAGGTTACCAACGATTCGTATATTGACTGTGCGATCGGTGATGTTGACGGAAACGGATTTATAAATTCGGGTGATAACCTTCTTGTTCAGAAGCACCTTAACGGAACAGGCGAGCTTTTTGAATCACAGCAGAAAAATGCTGACGTAAACCTTGACGGCAAGCTTGATAAGCTTGATATGGAGCTTATTCAGATGTATGCAACCGGACAGATTGCAAAGCTTCCGTATACAGGCGAGGAAGATAAAACAGAAAACCGCAAGGAAAATGCGGTTGATTTCAAAGACGAAAAAGTTGAATCGAGTGTTCAGATTGAAAACAGCTGGTCAAACGGTGATGGCACATATTCCTATCAGCTTAAGGTAACAATGGATAACATTGACGATTCAAAGCTCAGAAACTGGGAAACAAAAGTCAAACTCAGCGAAAAAGCAAAGATTATAAAGAGCTGGGACTGCGAAAGCGAAATGCAGGATGACACTGTTGTTATTACAGGTGAGTCAATCTCTGCAGAAAGCACAATGAACTGCGGTGTAATTGTAACAGCTCCCGAAAATATGAAGATAGTTTCAATCGTAACTGAATAAAAAACAAGGAGCTGTAAAAAACAATTTGTTTTTTACAGCTCTTCTTTTTTAGGGAAACAGTACAAATCCGAACCCGTTTTTTACGGGTGGATTTCCGCTATCCCTTCGTTAAAATACTCGCAAATCCGTGAGGATTTGCTGTGTTTTGTGCCTTGGTATACCGAAAATCTCCCTCGTAAAAAATCTCCGACCCAAAAGTCGAAGATTTTTATTGGATTTTCGGTGGTTGAGAGTGCAGGAAGGCTGACGCCTTTCAAACTCGAAACGCCGGAAAGCCTTGAAAAGAACGGCTTTTGGGCGAGTTCGGATTTATACTGTTTCCCTAAGGGGATAGGAAAAATGCGCAGAATGAACAAACTGAGCCAAAACTAAGCGAAGCTTTGTTTTGGGCACCCGAAGGCGTACAAAGGTACGTCGAGTGGCGAAGTTTGTTTATAGCATAAAACGTTAAACTTTTATATATTTACTTGTTTTTTTATGTTTTAAGGGTTTCTTCAAGTATTAAAACTTCGAAGAAACTCTTTCTTTATTTGTTTTATGCGGTCTGCACTTTTTTTACAGCCCCTTTTCTATTCTTCCATCTGTCTGCCGAGGAATGAGGCCGCAACCTGTGCGAGCTTGATTTCGGTGGGCGAAGTTTTTGTACCGTCGCTGAAAAGGAAAACGACAGCGCCGAGCACATCACCGTTGCTGATAATCGGTGCGGCAATGGATGCGGCATAGCTGACACTTTCTACGGGATAAAGCATATTGTCCGCATCACCCGTGAAGATTTTTCTTTCTTCCATAATGTTTTCCAGCTCTTCGCTGATGTGCTTTTCAAGGAAATCCTTTTTTGACACACCTGCGCAGGAAATAACGTGGTCACGGTCGCAGATGAGGATTGGTGTGTTGACGCTTCTGTAAAGCACATCTGCGTAATGCTCCGTTACGTCAGAAAGCTCACCGACGGGCGAGTATTTTTTGAATATAACACCGCCCTGGGTGTCAGTAAAAATTTCAAGCGGTGCACCTTCGCGGATATGCATCGTGCGGCGGATTTCCTTCGGGATAACCACACGGCCGAGGTCGTCAATTCGGCGTACAATGCCTGTTGCTTTCATATATGAATACTCCTTCAAATCGATTTTGATAATATTGTTTGTGATTTGAAGAAAATTATACTTTTATGAATTTACTTTTTGACTTTGCTATGATATAATAAAAAGGTTGAAAAATCTGAATTGATATTTTATCAAATTGGGAGATGAGAAGTATGTATGATGTCGCTGTTATAGGTGCAGGCGTTGTCGGCGGTCTTGTGGCTCGTACACTGACGAAGTACAAATTGAATGTTTGTATTCTTGAAGCTCAGAACGACGTAGCAATGGGTGCAACCAAGGCGAACTCGGCAATTGTTCACGGTGGATTTGATGCAAAGGAAGGCAGCCTTAAGGCTCTTCTTAATGTCCGTGGATGTAAGATGATGGAATCTGTCTGCAAGGAGCTTGGCGTAAGCTACAAAAACAACGGTTCTCTTGTTGTCGGCTTCAATGACGAGGACAGAGCTGTTCTTAACGAGCTTCTTGAAAGAGGCGTTAAAAACGGCGTTGAAAGATTGCAGATTCTTGAAAAGGATGAGCTTGAAAAGCTTGAACCGAATCTTTCGGAAAATGTTACCTGTGCTTTGTATGCTCCGACAGCAGGTATCGTCTGCCCGTATACATTGGCAATTGCCGCTATCGGTAATGCTATGGATAACGGTGCAGAATTAAAGTGCAATTTCAAGGTTATCGGTATCGATGAAATTGAAAACGGATACAAGGTATCGGCTGAAAACGATGCTGTTGAGGCTCGTTATGTCATTAACTGTGCAGGTGTATATTCAGACGAAATCGCAAAGATGATCGGTGACGACTCTTTCAGTGTTCACCCGAGAAGAGGCGAATATATCCTTCTTGATAAGGAGTGCGGTGACACAGTTTCCTGCACAATCTTCAGAACACCTTCAAAGATGGGTAAGGGTATTCTTGTAACTCCGACAGTTCACGGTAACCTTCTCCTTGGTCCGACAGCTTTTGATATGGAGGACAAGGAAGATAAGGATACAACAGCTGAAGGCTTCGCAAATATCCTCGGCAACACACACGAAACAGTAAGCGGTGTTGCACTTAATAAAACAATCACATCCTTCTGCGGTCTTCGTTCTGTAGGCAGCACAGGTGATTTCATTATCAACTCACCGAAGAAGGGCTTTATCAATACTGCAGGCATTGAATCTCCGGGTCTTACATCTGCACCTGCAATCGCAGAGTATATTGCAGATATGCTTAAGGACGAAGGCTTGGAAATGGAAATCAATCCTGAGTTCAACCCGATAAGAAAATCATATCACGCATTCGCTGAAGCTTCTCAGGAAGAAAAGAATGCTATTATAAAAGAAAATCCTGCTTACGGAAAAATCGTCTGCAGATGTGAGGGTATTACTGAGGGCGAGATTGTTGATGCAATCCGTCGTAATCCCCAGCCACGCGATCTCGACGGTGTCAAGCGCAGAACACGTGCACAGATGGGACGCTGTCAGGGTGGCTTCTGCGGTCCGTACGTAACAGAGCTTCTTGCAAAAGAGCTTGATATTCCCTATGAAAGCGTAACAAAATTTGGCGGCGATTCAATTATCAACATAGGGAAGACTAAAGGAGGGCAGGCATAATGAGAGACTTAGTTATTATAGGTGGCGGCCCTGCAGGTATGAGCGCAGCGATTGCGGCATACGAAAGCGGAATCAGGGATATTCTTATCCTTGAACGTGACGAAAATCTTGGCGGTATTTTGCAGCAGTGTATCCACAACGGTTTTGGCCTTCATAAGTTCGGTGAAGAGCTTACAGGTCCCGAATATGCCTGGAAATACGAAGCAAAAGTCAAGGAGCTCGGAATTGAATGCAAGCTCAACACAATGGTGCTTGATGTTTCTGAGGACAAGGTTATAACAGCAACAAACACAGAGGACGGTCTTTTTCAGATTGAAGCAAAATCCGTTATCCTTGCAATGGGTTGCCGTGAGCGTTCAAAGGGTGCATTGAATATTGCGGGCAGCCGTCCTGCAGGTATCTACAGTGCAGGTACAGCTCAGAAATTTGTTAATATGAAGGGTTACCTTCCCGGCAAAAATGTTGTTATCCTCGGTAGTGGTGACATCGGACTTATTATGGCAAGAAGAATGACTCTTGAGGGTGCAAAGGTTCACGCTGTCTGCGAGTTGATGCCGTATTCAGGCGGTCTTGCAAGAAACATTGAACAGTGCCTTAACGATTTCGGCATTCCTCTCAAGCTCAGCCATACAATTGTTAAAATCCACGGTAAGGACAGAGTTGAAGGCGTAACAATCGCAAAGGTAGACGAGAACAGAAGACCTATCAAGGAAAGTGAAGAATATATCGCTTGCGATACAATTCTTTTCTCTGTCGGCCTTATTCCTGAAAACGAGCTTTCAAAGGCTGCAAAGGTTGATCTTTCAAATATAACAAGCGGTGCAGTTGTTGACCAGGACAGACAGACATCTGTTGAGGGTGTTTTCTCCTGCGGTAACGTTCTTCATGTTCACGACCTTGTTGACTACGTTTCAGACGAAGCTGAAATTGCAGGTAAGGCAGCTGCAGAATACATCAAGGACAATCAGGGTGAGAGCGTTCTTATCCCGATTACAACAGACGGAAAAATCCGCTATACTGTCCCGCAGAGAATCACTAAGGCAAAGGATGTAGCGGTATATTTCAGAGTTTCAAATATTTACAAGAATGTGACAGTTACAGTCAGCGACGGCAACAATGTTATTTTCTCCAAAAAGAGAGTAAAGGTTGCACCGGGCGAAATGGAATCCGTTACATTGAAGAAGGAAATATTTGAGAACGCAAAGGAATTGCATTTTGCATTGGAGGAGATGTAATATGGAAAGAAAGCTTACTTGTATTATATGTCCGCTCGGCTGCGATCTTACAGTTCAGGTTGAAGATAAAAAGGTTCTCGATGTTCAGGGTCACACCTGTCCGAGAGGAAAGAAGTATGCCGAAAGCGAATGCACAAATCCGCAGAGAACAATTACTTCAACGGTAAAGTGCAACGATGGAAGTCTTGTTTCCGTTAAGACGGACAAGCCGATTCCGAAAGAGAAAATGATTGAATGTATGGAAGCAATCAACAACGCTGTTGCAACTCTTCCTGTTTCAATCGGTGATGTTATTATTGAAGATGTCTTCGGAAGCAACATCGTGGCAACACAGAATAAAAAATAAGAGAAAGCGGAGTGAAAACTCCGCTTTTTTATATAGGTTTACTTTTAAGGTTGGTTATGATATAATCGCAACGGTGATATTATGGAAAAATATATCGGCATTGATGTTGGCGGAACGAAATGTGCTGTCATCGTCGGCGAATATGAAGACGGAAAGTTTAAAATAATCTCCCGTACGGCTTTTGCAACCGATGTGAATGAAGAGCCTTTCTCGGTAATTGAAAAATTTTCCGAAATAATTTCAAAAGAAAAAGATTTCAAAGCAATCGGAATTTCCTGCGGAGGACCGCTTGACAGCAGGACGGGTGTTGTGCTTTGTCCGCCCAATCTTCCAAAGTGGATTGATGTACCGATTGTCGAAATTCTTTCTTCACGCTTTAACGTGCCTGTGTTTTTGCAGAACGATGCAAATGCCTGTGCACTTGCAGAGTGGAAGCTCGGTGCAGGTAAGGGTGCTGAAAATATGATTTTTCTTACTTTCGGTACGGGATTCGGTGCAGGACTTATCCTTGACGGCAGACTTTATGTCGGTAGGTCGGATATGGCAGGCGAGGTCGGTCACGTTCGATTAACGGAGGATGGCCCTGAGGGTTACGGCAAAAAAGGCTCTGCAGAAGGCTACTGCAGCGGCGGCGGAATCAAGAATCTTGCAAAGCTCTGCGGTCTTGATAAGACAGCAAAAGAGCTTGCCGAAGCTGCAAAGAACGGTGACGAAAAATCTGCAGAGATTTACAGAACAAGCGGAAAATACCTCGGCAGAATTTTGGCAATACTTATGGACATCCTCAATCCCGAATGTATCGTAATCGGAAGCATCTTTGCACGAAGTGAGGATTTGCTCCGTCTGTCAATGGAAGAGGAAATCCGTAAGGAAGCCCTTTCGTACACAGCGGAATGCTGCTCCGTTAAGCCTGCACTCCTCGGTGATGAAATCGGAGATTATGCGGCATTGATAACAGCTGTTTACGGAATGCAGAATGAGGTATGATATGAATATACAGGAACAGCTTGTAAAGCTTTTTAAGGATAACGGTGTTGCGGACGTCGGCTTTGCTTGTGTGAACGACGGTCCTTTTGGTGAGAAAAGCTATGCTGTAAGTATTGTTGTGAAGCTTTCGGATGCGGTTATCGACGAAATAACAGACGAGCCGACTCATACATATTTTCACCACTACCGAACGGTTAATGCTTTCATTGACCGCGTGATTCTTCAGGCAGGCTTTCTGCTTGAACAAAACGGATATAAATATATTCCCGTCGGTGCTTCGCAAAGCATCAACAAGGACGGCTGGAATTATAACGGAAGATATTCTCACAAAAAAGCTGCCTCTATTGCAGGTCTTGGCGGAATCGGCAAAAACAGCCTTTTCCTCCATAAGAGATTTGGTGCAAGGGTAAGGCTCGGTACGCTTTTTACGGATTACCCGTTTGAATGTGAAGAAAAGCCGTATGTTTCACCTTGTACAGAGTGCAATCTCTGTGTTGAAAATTGCCCGTCGGGTGCAATCAGCGGAAAACTGTGGCAAGAGGGAATGAAACGCGAGGAAGTGTTCAATCCCGAAAAATGCAGCGAATATATGAAAAACAAATTCAAACACATCGGCAGAGGTGCGGTCTGCGGAATCTGCATGAAGGTTTGTCCTTATAATAAATCGGAGGAATAACAATGGATCAGAAGAAAATTGACAGAATCAACGAGCTTGCCCGAAAGGCGAAAGAGCAGGAGCTCACACCTGAGGAAGCAGAGGAAAGAGCACAGCTTCGTGCGGAATACGTTGCGGCTTTCAAAAGAAATCTTGTAGCATCACTTGAAAGCATCCGTGTTGTTGATGATGACGGAAATAAAACACCCTTGAAAAAGAGAAATTTACAGTAAAAAACAGTCGGTAGGCACCTGCTTACCGACTGTTACTTTATTATTTAACTGAAACGAAATAGTTTCCGCCTGTTGTTATTTTGAAAACATCTGAAACTTCGGTGATTCCGTTCTGTTGTGGGCGGTTACCGGGGCGCATATCGCCTTCAGGAGGAGCCATACCGTCAGGGATTTCGTCTTCCGGGGGCATCATTCCTTCAGGCATTTCGCCTTCGGGCTTCTCGGGACGCTGCCCGACTTCATGCTTTTCAGGAGGAGTTATGCCGTCAGGCATCTGTGGTATTTCACCGTCGGGACGTGTCATACTCTCGGGTGGTTGCTTCGTGCCCGAAAAATCATTGTTTGCTTTTGCACCCTGAAGCTTTGTTTCACCGTTGAAAAGCGAATAGTCACCTTCGGAAAGGCTGGGTGAAGAAACAATAAGATAAGTAAATTTATTTGTTACCTCGTTGCTTACAACAGTTTCGTTTTTGCTGTTTTTTAAAGCAAAGTTGCCGTTTCCCTGAGCTTCAGCAAAGGTGAACACTGCAAAATTCTGTGTGCTTTCGGAATTTCTGTCAAGCATATTTCCTGTTGCAAAAACTGTTCCTCCGTTTATGTGAATTCCTTTGTCAGAGTCGATTCCGGCATCTCCGCTGATTGCACACGCCTGAGTGATGACCTGACCGCCGTTAATGACGAGCCAACCGTTTGAGTCAATACCGTCGCCCTCTCCGGTTGCTCCGTTAACTGAAATATTGAGGTTTCCTCCGTTGATTGTCGTGACGGAAACGTTGTCCTCGTTTGTGTTGATACCGTCATTGCCTGAAACGATATTGATGTTGCCTGAATTGATTGTCAGGTGAAGTTCGGAATCAAGACCTTCGTTATCTGCATTGATATTAAGCACACCGTTGCCTTTTTCACCGCCATATATATTCATTGACATCTTTGAGTAGAAAGCACCATCATATTTGTGAAGCTTATCTGCATCTTCAACTTCTTTTCCGTCCTCGCTGAGGATTACACTTTCAGGGTCGTATATTTTTGCCACATGTGAGCCGTTAATATTGTTTTCTGAACCGTCTGCAATAGTGACGTTTGCGCCCGCTTTGCTTGTATCAACGTCTTTCGCAGCAGTTTTTTCGTCGGCAGAGCCGCATTCATAAACGTTATAGAAAATAATCGCAGGAGCAATATCGCAGGTGATTTCTGCGTTGTTGAGAATAAGGTTTACTTTTGCATCAGGATTTTGTTTTGCATCTTCGCCAAGGTCGATTGCTATCTGACCTTTTGAAAGCTTACCGCTAATCAGGTAAGTGCCTGCCTTGGAAATATGCACAACAGTATGTGCATCGGCAAGTTCTTTGCTGTGCGCCTCATCAGCACCGCCTTCACCGTAGGTGAAATCGTGCCCGTCTTCGTAATAGATGATATCGTTTGCCACATAAACCGAATTTGTTTTGTCTGATGTTGCTTTTTCTCCGTTCACGCTGATACCGTTGTCAGAAAGGACAATTTCAGACCCTTCTGAAAGAGACTCTTCTTTGTTGCATCCTGCAAAGATTCCGGTGACAATTAAAACAGATAAAAATAATGCAAAAAACTTTTTCATAAAAACCTCCGTCAGCTAGATTTGCTTAAGTTTACCATACGAAAATCAGATTTTGTTTAAATTTTTGTAAATAAACGATGACTTTTTAAAAGGTACAATATATATATAAATTTTTGTCCATTTTGACTATAATAAATCAAAATATTGTGTTCAAAAATAAGTTTTCCACCGTTTTTTCACAATACATGGTGATTTTACACAAAACAAAACCTACTGAAAAACAAGGCAATATTTGTAACTTTTTTATAAAAACATCGGATAAAATCCCGATTTTTGAAAAAAATTTTCAAAAAACTGCACAAAACACTTGCAAAAAGCTTGTTAATTGTGTAAAATGTATATGTTTAGATTGGCATTTTGTATAAATGTCTGTCGTTGTTGTCTTTTTGCACAAACGACAGGTTTAATTGATGTTAATTATTCATAAGTGAGGAGTTTTATTATGTCAAACAGACTTTTCCAGGGCGTTATACATCAGATGAAGAGCGCCATTGACAGAACTATCGGTATTATCGATGAGTCGGGTACAATCATTTCCTGCAGTGAGCTCGGAAGAATCGGTGAGGTTAACTCAATTGCGGCGGCAACAACCTTTATGGATTCTGAGGTTTGCATTGTGAATGGCTGTACATACAAGACTTTCGGCAACCAGGTTCATCCTGAATACGCAGTTTTTGTTGACGGTGATGACGAGCTTGCTGAGAAGTATGTTAATATCAGCGCAGTTGCACTCAGCAACCTTAAGCAGTATTTTGACGAAAAATACGACAGAAACAACTTTATCAAAAACGTTATTCTTGATAACATTCTCCCGGGAGATATCTACCTCAAGGCTCGTGAGCTTCGCTTTAACAACGACGCTTCAAGAGTGGTTCTTCTTATAAGAATTCCTGAGCAGTCAGATGCTTCTGCATACGATGTTATCCAGAATCTTTTCCCGGACAAGTCCAAGGACTTCATTGTTAACGTAAGTGAAACAGATATCGCTCTTATCAAGGAAGTTAAGAGCAACGTTGAATCAAAAGACCTTGAAAAGCTTTCACGTTCAATTGTTGACTCTCTTTCAACAGAGCTTTACGTTCATGCACAGGTTGGTATCGGTACGGCTGTTGTGGGTATCAAGGAACTCGCACGTTCATTCAAGGAAGCTCAGGTTTCTCTTGAAGTCGGCAAGGTATTTGATACTGAAAAATCAATTGTAAGATACGACAGCCTCGGTATTGCACGTCTTATCTACCAGCTTCCGACAACTCTTTGTGAAATGTTCCTTCATGAGGTTTTCAAGCGC
>JAZRNR010000094.1:0-3015 GCA_045648305.1 Acutalibacteraceae bacterium | reverse complement strand
TTTGTCACTTCACTTGTGTATTCGTGTTTATGGTTTGATGAGAAATCATATACTACAGAACAGTTTAATTTTGTTATACTCGGATCACAGCAATTTGATACACCTAAAACGAAATCATTTTCCGTTACTTTTTTATCTGATATTTTTTCAAACTCTGCAAAAAGAATATACTCTCCTGCATCAAAACCGCCATCTTTAGCATATGCTGCCAAACCGGTGTACTTGTTACAGGCTGCTGCTGCCAGCTTCATATCCATTAATCGGTCTACATATTCACTCAAATACATGTCTGAACACTGACCAATCAGACCACTCTGCTGATATACTCCGATATCCAGTGCAGCGATACATCCCTTGATAATTTGAACACCAAGAAGAACATGTGTATCAGTTTCTTCAATCAACTTAAGAGAAAGTACTGCATCGGCATTTCCCGGATACGGAACTACAGGAATAACCTCTGTATAAGTATCACCGCATTTTTCACAGGTGTAAGTCCTCTCACCTTCTGTTGTATATGTCGGTTCGATTGTTACTTTTGAAGTATAAGAGTGGTCACACTCCTCTTCACCCAAGAAGTGAATTGTTGCATTAAGCAAACATTCATTGCCGTCTTCTATTGCAATTTCACTCCATTCAGTTTCTGTACCATTATAGTACACGTCTATAAGACTATTACAATTAAAGAAAGTTTGATACGCTATTTGAGTTACTCCTTGTGTAATTGTTATGGAATTGAGACTTGTGCAACCATAGAAAGCAGAAGTACCTATAATGGTAATACTATCAGGGATATCCACATATTCCAAACTACTACAATCTGAAAATGTCCTTATCCCTATACTTGTAACGCCATTAGGTATTGTAATACTATTAAGACTCTCACAACCACAGAAGGCGTGACTGCCTATAGACACAACAGTGTTAGGGATATCTATAGTCTTCAAACTATTACAATATTCAAATGCGCCATCGCCTATACTTGTTACGCCATTACCTAAGGTTATGTTCGTAATATTATAGCAATTACTGAAAGCATAATCACCAATTTTTTCAACACTATCGGGAATTATTATTTCCTTAAGGTTACCACAACCCCAAAACACACTTTCGCTAATACTTGTTACATTATTTGATAGTTCTATGCTTGAAAGACCGTCACATCCGTAGAATGCTCCAGAACCAATTTCTGTAATACTGTCAGGAATTGTTATGTTTTTAAGGCTACCACAACTCATAAATGCACTATCTCCAATTTTTGTGACGCTATTGGGGATAGTTACATTTGTAAGGCTGTCGCAATCAAAGAATGTTCCTTGAACAATTTCGGTAATACTTTCGGGAATTGTTATGTTTTTAAGACTATCGCATTCATAGAATATACTCTCACCAAGACTTGTAACGCCATCAAAGATTATTACATCTTCAAGATAATAACAATTTGAAAACGCTCTCGCGCCTATACTTATTACGCTACCAGGGATTGTTATGCTTTCAAGATTTTTACAATTAGAAAATGCATAATCACCAATACTTGCTACATTATCGGGTATCGTTACATTTTTAAGACTTTCACAACCGCTAAACGTATAATTTTCAAAGCAAGTAACGCTACTCGGAATAGTTATTTCTGCAAGTTTAAGGCAACGTGAAAATGCACCCACACCAATATTAGTAACACCACTAGATATTTTTACTTCTGTCAGGTTTTCACAATCATAAAAAGCTGAATCGCCTATACTTAATACACCTTTTTCAATCAAAACTGATTCAATAACACTTCTGTAACTATACCAAGGACACTGGTTATAGCTATAATCTTCCATATTGCCCTCACCGCTGATGGTGAGTTCACCTGTTTCGCTATTAAGCGTCCATATAATGTTTTCACCGCAGGTGCCGCTATATGTTTCTGCTGCACTTGCCGTGATACCCAATCCTGCGAAGGGTACGACACCAACGAGCATGATTATCACCAAAAAAGATGATAACAGCTGTTTAACTGATTTCTTCATAAAAACATCCTCTTTCTTTTAACATTCATATTTTTACCGAAATTATAGGTCAGTTTCACCCTAATGTCAATAGGTCAATTTGACATAATATTATCGGGGTGATTTTATGCCAGAATCCAGATTGAAGCGATTCCGTAAAGGAAGAGGATACACGCAAGTCAAGATGCAGTTTTTAACAGAAATTGACCAAAGTGACTATTCAAAAATTGAAAACGGCAAAAGATGTTATACATTTGAGCAGTGCAAGAAAATCGCAACTGCTTTAGGAACAAGTATGGACTATCTTGCCGAGCTTACATACATTGTTGAACCGTATCCCAGAAAAAACACATAAAAAAAGACTCAATCCTTTCGGACTGAGTCTTAATTTTTACTCTTTCGAGATTAATTACATCATGCTTGCGATTTCTGCTGCGAAATCGTCAACCTTCTTCTCGATGCCTTCGCCCTTTGCAAAACGAACAAAGCTCTTGAGCTTGATGTCTGCGCCGAGTGCCTTAGCAACTGAGTTGATGTAGCCGTTTACGTCGCCCTCGAAGAGGTCTGAACGAACAAATGCCTGCTCAAGGAGACAAACTTCCTTGATCTGCTTTGAAAGACGGCCCTGTACAAGACCTGAGAAGATCTTGTTGTCAGCAATTTCAGCCTTGTGTGAAACTGCGATTTCTGCAAGAGTAGCCATAGCTTCCTTTGAAATGAAGTTCGGGAAGTTCTTTCTCTGCTTCTGATCAAGACCCTTATAGATCTCTGCGTCCTCATCGCTCCACTTCTTGTCATTGATTGCTTCATCAATGAGGCTGTTGAGGATAGGTACGGGAAGTGATTCGGGCTTGTTGAGAGCGCTGTCAACTGTGATTGACTGCATCTTAGCAAGTTCTTCAGCTGAAATGTCAGCCTTGCCCAAGTATTCAGGATTCATAGCAGCGATCTGCATTGCTACGTTCTTACCCATTGCAACGAACTCGTCCTTAGCTGCTGTTGCATCGTCAACGTCAAAAGC
>JAZRNR010000093.1:0-6186 GCA_045648305.1 Acutalibacteraceae bacterium | reverse complement strand
TTTTAAAAAGGAGTGAAAAGTAATGTCAAGCAACAAGAACGTAGTTCCCGAGGCAAAGGAAGCTCTCAACCGTTTCAAGATGGAGGCTGCGGCTGAAGTAGGCGTTAACCTTAAGAACGGTTACAACGGCGACCTCACATCTAAGCAGGCAGGCTCTGTCGGCGGTCAGATGGTTGAGAATGCAAACCCCGTACGAACTATGAAATTCGATAGACAGTGTCGCATTGTCAACGGGCACAAGACAACTGTTAAATATACTTTTCACCTTTCTGCGTAGAGCATAAACATAATAAATCCACCTGTTTTTCTCCTCAAGGGTTGTTTTTCTCGTCATTTGATGTATAATTGACGAGAAAAATGTAGAGGTGACGAGAATGCGTCATTTTGATTATACAGAATTAGAAAAGAAAACATGGGATAATGAGATTATCAACTATCTGTCCCTCATCCACGAAAACAAAAGCAAGCAAGGTGTATAGCCACAGGAACTTGAACGCCACCTCAAACGCCTGACCGCTGACGGTTACATCATCAAACTCGGCACAGGTAAACATACGGTTTATGTGAAAGCAAAAAATTTATATATAAATATTTAAGCCATAACCACCTCACTAAGGGGTGGTTATGGCTCTTTTAATGGAATCATTATAGTTAAACTACAGAATTAGTTTCGTGTAATATCAATTTCCTTTTTACTTATGACATTTTCACAAGGTAGCGTACAGTTGTCCAATAGTCTCCCGGATATATTCTTTGATTAGCTTGTGCTTTTGTATGCCCAGAATAATACGCTATGCCATTTGATATCTTTGTTATCATAACGGCGTGTCCATCATAATATCCATCACTGGAAACAAGGAAAGCAACATCTCCGACTTTCATTTGTGAAACAGATGGGTTTTCAATTACTTTATACTTGGAAGACAAATATGTGAGTAAAGCAGGCGCATTTATATATGGATTTCTAGGTCCAGTAAACTTGCGACCAGTGTATGTGTAATCACCTTTTTGGTAAAGATTTTTATTAGGTACTGTAACTCCACCAGCAGCAAGACATTCAGAAACATATCTTGCACAATCACTTCCACTATATACGGGAGTGTCATATGCATGTTTGACTGCATATTCCGCAGCTTTTTTTGCATTATATGCACTCGGTGTGCTAATTTCAAATCGTTCCCAGGAAGAAGCGGAAGAAACACAAGCCAGAACTGGAGCATTGCTCGTGTCAACCCTTGCGGACATCCAATTTTTGTTAATTTGAGCTTTAATATAATAATCTGAACCTTTCTGATAGATACGGAAACACTCCCATGATTGAAGTTTACTTGCCGTTGCACATACAGGTGTATTAGTTGCATCCTTAATTGCACTCAAATATTTTCCATTAGCAGAGGCTTTGAATCCAACCCAACCATCAGATGTAAGTTTTGAAACAGTAAAAGTTTCCCATGTTGATGCTTTCGATTTATTGGCGGACAAGGGTGTGTTTTTGATATCTTTATCAGCACAAAGATACTTTCCATTTTGAATGGACTTTATTGTAATTGTTTTACCTGCAAAATTAGATGTAACATCGACTAAACTTTTGCCCGGGTCACCTGTCATCGAATTGTAAACCGAAGTTTTTACCCAAGCCATTTTCCAGGCTGACGGATTGCTCTTCGAACCTACGTTGTACAACACCTGAGTGTAATTGCCCGATGTTGTAAGCTTGTAAACGTAATCGCCCTTGTCAATGCTACCATATGTGTTTGATGTGCTTGCTCGTCTGTAAGTTGTTGCGCTTGTTGCTGCTGTAATTTTTTCTGAAGGAGCTGAAGCCTTAGTGATAACACTCAACGGAATGTATGCATATTTTCTGCCTGATGAAATCGGGTATGAACCGTAGGCATAATATGTACCGTTGCTGTTTCTTCCGATTTTTTCAATATAGAGCTCATCGCTTGCGTATATTGTACCTTTTTTCGAATTAAGTGATGTAGATGAATATGCTGTTGTGTTGTTTCCTGTGCTGATTGTATAAACCTTGATCGGAACACTTCTGCTGAAACTTGGCCAGTTTATTGCCGAAGTTGTAATTGTGAAAATTGACAAAACTGTGATAACTACCAGAACTAAAGATATAACTTTTTTCATTTTTCTAACCCCTTTTATTAAATCTGTTTATATGCACTTTCCCTTTTGCTGATTAAGTATCAGCAGACCTTATTTTCTCTTTCACCGCCGCATTGCACTCACTCCCTGAACGGATTTGTTATTGTAATTTCATTATAAACTAACCTTTCGGACTTTCTGTAATTCTTGTTTTACCGCCCTGTTGTTTCGGTTTGTTTATCTTGATTTCATTATATCAAAGGAGTTGTACGGTTCTGTAATTCTCATTTTACAAGCAAAAAAGTCCGGCTAAAAAGCCGTACTTTTATCTTTGTTCAGTTTTCTTCAAAAGACTTTTCAAGAACGTCTGCATACGCGCCCATCGGATAATCGGACAAAATGCACATAAGCAGGAAACACTCATACGGATTTGCTATATACATGTCTCCCATACAGCAACCGTTCAGAATTGCGGTCGTTTCTTCCATAAACCTTACATAACGTTTTTTGTTGTTAGTTTCGCTTTCATCCATCGCAACATTAAAGAAGCTCAATGTAATAAGATCAAAACGGTCAACATCAACCTTGCCAATAATAAGATCGCGGATGTGCTGGCGGCTCATTCTTTTGTTATTAAAATGCTTAGCCAACGCAGAGTTTGAAAACTTCATCAGATTACCCTTTGAATCAAACGGTACACCGCAGCAAAGGAACTTTTCGACATCGGCTTCAGTTATATCTTCAGCTGAATAAACTCTGTGTTCGTCCCGTATCTTTTGGGCACGGAGCGACTTTTCTTCTATCGAAAGGAAGTCTGAACAGCTATGCTTTTCAAGATACTCTGATGCTTTCTGATGAGATGCCAACTCTTCATCTTCATTGTATTTTTGTGCAATTATACCGCACGTTGTTTTGTAAAGGCTATCAAACGCACGCTTTGCGCTGACACTGAAAAACTTGCCGTCGTTTTCCGTTTTGATTTCAGAAAGCTTTTGCATAAGACCGTCTTCGGTTGCAATTGACTGGAACCAGTCACGGATACTGATTGTCGCGTCGAACGGTGTTATCTGTGCATTCGTCGGAAGATTTTCATAACTTTCGAGCAGCTGTTCAAATTTCGGATATTTATATCCGTTTTTGTAGCAGTACCAACAGATAATCTCGAACGGATTTCGGAAATTGAAATCGCGCTCACGCTGGGCATGAACAAGAAACTTAGAAACATCTTCCGCAGTCATTTTCAATCCGAAACCGAGCAAAAATACCGTCTGACGGCTGACAGCTGTCTGAGTAAGCCAGTTTTTTGCAAGTGCACTGAGCTTTGAAGACGTCGGCACAAAGGATTTAGGGGTATAATTCTCCGCAAAGGATTCAATTATTATCCCCTGATATTCCCTTATGTCAATTTCTTCAAAAGGCTCGTCAAAGCCTGCCTTGTTATAAATATATCTTTTAAGATAATCGCCGAAAGGTATCAGCTTCATCTTGCTGTTGAGATGAGCGTATATGGACTCAGCATCGTCGTCCATAAACTCGCTCATATCAACCGTGTCATAAAAGTTCTCTTCTGAGTGAAGAGTGAAGTCGAGGTTGTTAAGAATGTTCATTGTATCACCTACTATTCTAATCAAACAATATCGAATCCGTTGTATTGACTATATTCGTTATTGTGAAAATGGTATTCGCTATTATATAGATTTGATTCATGATAAACAAATTCTATACTGTTTAAATTAGCCATATCATAGGGTTCATCAAAATCCAATTGTACAAAAGCATAGCTATCCTCTATAGTAACCTCGTAAAGATCTCCTAAGTCAACGTTCTCCGAAGTTTCATTAATTATATTACCTGAAGAATCATATTCATAATTTATCACCGTTTTTATTGTATTAGTATCATAATATGAATACACAACTCTCTGGTATATCCAACCATTCTCGTTGACAAACGCAATCTCTACCCATGCATTTTCAGTGGCATCTATCTCTTCGCCCATACCCTCAAGCGAAAACGTATAAACCCCATCAACATATAATCTTAGTCCGGCAAAACACCCATTGTTAGCTCCGCTTACCTCCCAACGATTCAAATACGGATTTGGCAAAGCTTTTTCTCTGTTTTGACTTGCATACAATTCTTCGAGTTCATTTATCGATGCATCTACCTGCATTTCATATACAGACCAATAGTTTTTGTTATCAATGCATTTCAAACCTACTTGAATAGTAATTGTAATAATTTCTTTTGAAGCTTCTGATTCTTCATAATACCAACTATTCATAGCAACTTTTAAAGAAACGGTTCCGTCTGCATGATAAGTTTTGTCGATAGATATCCAATCAGCACCCCAGCCATCACCACCATCTCCAATAAGAGAATAGTAATAGCCGTCATCAACATACGGTTCAAGCTCAGAATAATAGTTATACTGACCTTTTTTAGTCTTTAAATCTTTGATTTCATCATAATCAACATTAAAAATATTTTCAGCTATCCAACCAACTTTTTCCACTGACAACTTAGAATAAGCGCCATTATATCTATCACCCATTGTCTCCATATCGCTTCCCATACCATATTTAAATCTTTTTTTAGGGTCTGGAACTTCGTCATACCAAAACAATGTTTCTTCATCAAAATACTCACTATATAAATAGCCCTGACCAGTTTCATTTAAAATATAATCAAACAAAAAAGTCTTACTATCAACCTTTTGACAATCAAAGTTTTCAAAATTTAAGCCAACAATCATTCGACGCAATTCTTCCTCTTCAAACTTCTTCCAATCTTCCGCAGTCGGCTCAACCAACATCAGATCAATTTCGTTAGTTTTAACAGAAGCAACTGTTGCTGAATCGGTGTTCCAGGACAGGAATTTATCTTTCTTGAGCATGATTACATCAAACTTGTTTTTGATATTATCAGTATACATTGATGCTTTGATGCTACCGTCCGGGCGAACTTCATTCAATCTGTATCCGTCATCAAACTTTTCAAAAGCATAATACTTTCCGTCGTATGTATATACTTCTTCTACTTTCTCCTTAACTTCGGTTACTTTGTCTTCTGCAATGTTGTAAATGTTAACCTTATCGTTTTCATTTACATAAATCACATTGCTGCTGTCCCACCAGATGATATCCTTGCAGGACTTTATCTCTTTTGTAACTTCCTCGCTTGTCTGTGCATCAAGACTGCAATTCTTTACCGTAAGTGCAGAATCTTCTTTTTCTTTTGCAAGATAATTTATACCGTCTTCTGAGTCATGTGCAAAATCTTCATCTGCATAAGCATCCTTAGCAAGCAGAACACTTTCCCTGTTGCCGATATTGTATGCATACATTTCACAGCCGCTTGTTCCGTTTTCGGCGCTCTTAAGATAAACAATATTGCCGTTTGTATAAACTGCGTATGTATCATCGCCAAGCTCTGCAAGCTGTTCATAAGTTGAACTTGCAACATCAATAAACACAAGATCATAAGAAGTTTCTTCTCCCTCGGTTTTACTGCTTGTTGCAACAATACATTCACTATCAAAGAAAAGTACTTCAGACAAGCTTAATTCTTCACTACCGAATATTTTCTCGGGAGTTTCTGATTCAAGCTCGGTCTGATATATTGCTGTCTTTTCGTCTGAAATGAATGCTATTTTTCCACCGTCATATGCAGGCCCGTTTGATGCTTTATCATATAACTGTGTTGTTTTTTCAGTTGCTTCATCAAACGCGAAAACTCCGTTTTTACTTGCATAGATATATTTTCCTTCAACTGCCTCAACAGTATATTCTTTTCCGCTTACCATTGTGTCTGAATAAAACAGATCAGTTATACCATCTTCAATTACATCAAGAATATTTTTATCTCCGTTGCCGAGCTTAAGTGCAAGAGCCACCGAAACTGACAATGAAAGTACAACACTGAATGCAACAGCTGCCCAAAGAGCTTTTTTATGTCTGTAAACCCATCCCGAAACACCGGTCAGCTTTCTTTTTTCAAGAGTTTTTCTGAATTCATCGGCATTGTTATATCTATCCTCAGTTTTATATTCACAAGCCTTCAGGATAACCTCATTGAGTTCATCGCTGA
>JAZRNR010000092.1:0-5828 GCA_045648305.1 Acutalibacteraceae bacterium | reverse complement strand
TCACAAGCCGTTCTATTACTGCGAATATGTTGCAGCATGGACCACAGGCGATATTCCTCTTCATTGGGGCAAATTCGAAGAATATGACAACTATATGGGCGGTTGCATTTGGGAATACTGCGACCACGCGGTTAATATCGGAACAAAGGGAAATCCGAAATACCGTTACGGCGGCGACTTCGGCGACCTTCCGAACGACCATATCTGCTGTATTGACGGTCTTGTTTATCCCGACAGACGTCTTCGTCCGGGCTTCCACGATATGAAGATCACATATCAGCCGTTCACCGTTACTTATGATAACGGCACAATCACCGTTATGAACAAGCGTTACTTCGAGTCACTTGACGACCTCGGATTCAAGTGGACAATTGAGAAAAACGGTAAAGTTATTAACGAAGGTGTTGTTGATAAGACTGAAATCGCTGCACGTGCAAAGGCTGACTACAAGCTCTTTGATGATATTCAGGCAGATGAGTTCACAACGCTCAACATCCGTTTCTTCCAGAAGGGCGACACACTCTGGGCTGAAAAAGGCTTTGAAGTCGGTTACGTACAGTTTATTCTTTCCGACTCAGCAATCAGCATTGAAACAAACAAAAACAACGCAGTAAGCTTTGACGAAAACAGAACAGCAATCACAATCAACTGTGGCGACACAACATATACATTCGACAAGATTCTCGGCAAGGTTGTTTCAATCAACAACGGCAAGGAGCTTCTCAGCGAGCCGATCGGCTCCAATGTTAACAGAAGCTACCACATCAGCAACGACTGCAAAGACCAGTGGAAACGTGCAAGATATGAGCAGGTAAAGCAGAAGACTTACTCAAGCGAGATTACAGAAGCTTCTGACGAAAAAATTGTTATCACAACAAAAACATCTTTCGCAGCAGCAGCTATGCCTCCTGCAATCCGTGCAGATATTGTTTACACATTCACTGCAGACGGCAAGCTCAACATCAGCGTCAAGTCAGTTGTTACTTACAATGCACCTGCACTTCCGAAATTCGGAATCAAGCTCGTTATGCCTGAGGGCTTTGAAAACGTAACATACCTCGGCTACGGTCCTGTTGAAACTTATGCTGACCGCTTCATCAGTCAGATGATTTCCGAATACAGCACAACTGCAACTGATGCATATGAACATTACATCAGACCGCAGGAAAGCTCATCACACTATAAGACAAAGACTGCAAGCGTTAAGGACGCTGACGGCAACGGACTTTCTTTTGCTGACACAAGTGCAGAAGGCTTCTGCTTCAAGGCGATTCATTACGACGACGAGCAGATTCACGAAACACGTCACGACGATGAGCTGACAGCACTCGCCGAAACAATCGTTTCGCTTGACTACAAGATGCATTGCGATAATCTTGAATATGCAAACCTTGAACCCTGGAGAAAATTCGAAGAAAAAGAATTTGCATTTTCTTACGACATCATTCCCGAATAATGAGGTGAATTTCAATGAAAACTTTTATGGATAAAGATTTCCTGCTTTTTAACGATACAGCGAAAAAGCTTTATCACGAACACGCGGCAACAATGCCCATTTTCGACTGGCACTGCCATCTTTCTCCCAAGGAGATTTATGAAAACAAGCAGCCTGCCGATATTGCAGAGCTTTGGCTCAGCGGTGACCATTACAAATGGCGTGCAATGAGAAGCTGCGGAATTGATGAAAAATACATCACAGGTGATGCTTCTTCCTACGAAAAGTTCAAGGCTTGGGCAAAGGCTATGCCTTACTGCATCGGCAATCCTCTTTATCATTGGACACACCTTGAATTGCAGAGATATTTTGATATCTACGAACCATTGAGCGAGAAAACTGCAGATGCAATCTGGGAAAAGGCTAACAAAAAAATAGCTGAAGGCGGATTCACTCCGCGTCAGCTTATCGAAAAATCAAACGTTACCTGTGTCTGCACAACGGACGATGCGGCAGACAGCCTTGAATATCACAAACTGATTGCAGAAGATGCTTCTTTCAAGTGCAAGGTACTCCCCGCTTTCCGTCCCGATAAAGCACTTGGCATTGAGCTTCCGACTTACCTTCCGTGGCTTTCAGCTCTTGAAAACATCAGCGGTGAAAAAATTGACAGCTACAAAAAGCTTGTTGCTGTGCTCAAAACAAGAATTGACTTCTTTGAAGAAATGGGCTGTAAAGCAAGCGACCACGGTTTCCTTTACGTTCCCTATAACCGTGCAACCGACGATGAGCTTGAAGCAATTTTCAAGAAAGCATTGAACGGTGAAGCTCTCACGGTTGACGAACAGGATAAATACAAGACAGAGCTTTTCCGCTTCTTTGCAAAAGAATATGCACAGAAAGGCTGGGGTTGTGAAATTCACATCGGACCGATGAGAAACAACAACACAGCGATGTTCAACAAAATCGGCCCCGATACAGGCTTCGATTCAATCTGTGACCGTAACATTGCAGAGGACCTTTCAAGAATGCTTGATTCACTCGAGGTTGAAGGTAATCTCCCGAAAACAATCCTCTTCTGCCTTAACCCGAAGGACAATTACGTACTCGGTACAATGCTCGGCAACTTCCAGTCAAGCGAAGCACCGTCAAAGATTCAGTTCGGTTCAGGCTGGTGGTTCAACGATAACATTGACGGTATGCGCGAACAGATGAGAACTCTCGGCAACCTTGGTGTGCTCGGTAAATTTGTCGGAATGGTTACGGATTCAAGAAGCTTTCTTTCATATCCGCGTCACGAATATTTCCGCCGTATCCTCTGCGGACTTATCGGTGATATGGTTGAAAACGGACTTTATCCGTACACGGATGAGCTTGAGGATATTATTAAAGATATTTCATACAATAACGCTAAAAATTACTTTGGTATATAACGTAAAAAGAGCTGAGTTCAAACGAACTCAGCTCTGATTTTTTGGATACAATTATTCTTTTTCGTTGTTACCCTTCTTGTAGAAGAACAAACCGATAATCATAATAACTACAAATACGATGAGGTAGAAAAGAACAGGGAATGAGAATTCTCCGACTTCTTTTGCTGCCTGATACTTTGTGATACCGTGTGCATAAACTGCAGCAAACACCATAAAGCCTGATGCAATAATACCGACAAGCGGCATAACAACATTTTTGAAAATATTTTCCTTACCGTGTTTAACCATAAACATAAAGAAAATAGGAATATAAAGAGCGTAGATTGTAACAATCGGAAGCTCTGATGAGTCAAAGCTGAAAATACCGAAAAGCGGTTTTCCTGTTTCAGGGTTGCCCCAAAGGTTCGCACCGTAGAAATAGAAGAGCCAAGCTGCACAGATAAGAAGACCCATAACAGCTGCATTGGTCGGCATATTTGTTGTAGCGCTTACTTCCTTGAACATCTTTACGTTCGGACCCTGATTTCTTGCTGAAAGAGCATAAAGGCTACGTGTGCTTGCAACCATAAGACCGTTGAGAGTACCAAGACACGAAACAACAATCATAGCGTTGAGAGCATTACCGCCTATGTTACCGAAAATATTTCTGAAAGCTGTTGGTGCACCGCTTTCCTGAAGAACAGAAATTTCTGCACCGCCTGCAAGACCGATATAATAAAGAATATAAACCGCAACAATTATAAATGCACCGACAACAAGAGCAATCGGAAGATTCTTCTTTGAATTCTTAAGCTCAGCGTTGATTGAAGTTGCGATAATCCAGCCTTCGTATGCAAACGCTGTTGCAACAACCGCTGCAAAAAGAGGAGCACCGACACCTGTCTGCTCAACTACACTCCATGTCTGGAAAGCAGCTGCTGTGTTACCGTTACCGATACCAACAATTGTGCCGACAATCGCCATAATTACAAGCGGAATAAGTTTGACTGCTGTTGAGCCAACCTGGAACTTACCTGCAATAACCGGTGAAAGTGCATTGATTGCATAGCTAAGACAAAGATATAAACAGGAAAGTGCAAGGCAAAGACCGCCTGTAATATCATTTGAGCCAAACAAAACAAGTGTATAACGTGCAGAAACCCATGCAAGAACGCTTGTCATACCGGGATAGTAGATTGTTGTTGTGAACCATCCGAGCATATAAGCATATTTCGGACCGAGCGTTGCTTCAGCATAGTCAACAAGACCATTAACCTTTTCATACTTATTTGCGAGTGTTGCGAAGTTATAGGAACATACGACGATAACGATACCGCCGATAACCCAAGCAAGAATACCGAGAGGCATATTACCCTGAGTGTAGTTAAGTACGTCCTGTGCCTTGAAGAAAACACCGCTACCGATAACAATACCGACAACCATACAGATAGCAGTAACCAGACCGTACTTTTTCTTAAGTTCTGTACCCATTTTTCAAACCCCTTTCTTTTAATAAAAACCTGTAATCTAACAGTTTAAATTATAAAATATATCTTGAAAATTGTAAATTTGCATATTATAATATATACATTACACTTTGTAATGTCAGGAGAACTGCTATGGAATCTTCAAAATTTTTTGCCTTGCTCAAAGCTGTCGAATACGGCAGTCTTACAAAAGCTGCTGACGAACTCGGCTACACTCAGGCAGGGCTTACACATATGATGAACCGACTTGAAAAAGAAATCGGCATCACTCTTCTTCAAAGAACAAAGACAGGCGTTTCTCTCACCGCTGACGGAGAAGAGCTTCTTCCGCTTATTCAGAATTTTACAGAACAGGGACTCGAACTTGAAAAAGCAATAAAAAGTGTTAAGGAAAGCAACGATGCTGTTATCCGAATTGCCTCATACGCGAGCGTTACCAACCATTGGCTTCCCGTTGTTATAAGTAAATTTCAAAAGGATTTTCCGAAAGTCCGTTTTGAGCTTCATGTAGGAAACCTTGACGAAATCTGCCGTCTTGTTTCAAACAGCGAAATTGACCTCGGCTTTACAAGCAAGCAGGATATCCTTCACGGAGATTGGATTCATCTTCAGAATGACCGACTTTATGCAGTATTGCCACCTGACTGCAATGTTGACGGAGAAACTGTTCCTGTGTCTATTTTTAACAACAAACCGTTTTTTATGCCGACTTACGGTTTTGACTACGATATTATGAACACACTCAGGCAGAATAACGTCAATCCGTTAATCAACCGTACGGCACTCGATGACGCAACGATTGTTTCAATGGTAAGCCACGGCCTCGGTTATTCGATTATGCCCGAGCTGGTGCTTAAAGGTATGTCCGGTTCGTTTATCGCAAAACCGATTGAGCCCTTCTCTTTCCGTGAGCTTGGCATTCTTATAAAATCAAAAAACACTCTCTCACCCACCGCACACAAATTCATCAATTACTGCAAACAGGTTATAAAATAATTTTATTATTCTCAAAATCTGTTGAAAAACATTTTTTATAATGTTAGAATCATACAAATGCTTTTAAAGGAGAAACGAAATGACAAAAAACGAAGCTAAAATCAAAGCAAAAGAACTTGTTTCAAAAATGACAGTTGAAGAAAAAATTTCTCAGCTTCTTTATACATCCGCACCGATTGAAAGACTCGGAATCAAAGCTTACAACTGGTGGAACGAAGGTTCACACGGTGTTGCACGTTCAGGAACAGCAACCGTTTTCCCGCACGCAATCGCTATGGCTGCAACGTTCGACCCCGAACTTGTTAATACAATCGCAGACGTTATCTCAACAGAAGGCCGTGTAAAATACAACCAGCACGTTAAGTATAACGACTTTGATATTTTCAAGGGTATCACATATTGGGCACCGAATATCAATATCTTCCGCGACCCGCGTTGGGGCAGAGGTCAGGAAACATTCGGTGAGGACCCGTATCTTACAGCTGAACTTGGTGTTTC
>JAZRNR010000091.1:0-7330 GCA_045648305.1 Acutalibacteraceae bacterium | reverse complement strand
GTCGTCCCCTACACGGTTATTTGAAACTGGGTTCGTAGGGCACGACGTTTACGACGTGCCGATATTCTGCTGTATTTAACGGTGTGTCGCAAGCGTCACACCCTACAAGAAGGTTTTAAACATCCTGCCAAATTCGGGTTTGTTGAACAGATTTCAAATCAACAATTGTAGGGGCGACCATTGGTCGTCCGCAAAAAGTGCTTGATTCAGTGGACTGACAACGGAAGAAGCAGACAGCTATCTTAAGGGTAACACCATTCCCTACTCCTGCGAAAACGGCTGGGCAACAGTCCTCATTGACGGATGCACCCTCGGCGGAGTAAAGGTTGTTAACGGAACAGCGAAAAATCATTATCCGAAAGGGTTAAGAAAAGTTTAGTCTGACAAATTAAAATCTTTTAAAAAAATAACGCTGTACCGAAAAATATTATCGGTACAGCGTTTAACTGTTTATTACAGTCCAACTCCGTTTTCAAGCAAAGTCTTTACATAATCCAAAAATGCATCCGGCTGTAACTCAGGAATGTTTAACATACCTTCAAATAACGCTGTATAAAAATCCGGATTAAAAAGTGACGGTAAAACCTCAATTCCTAATTCAAAAACCAACATCGGAATACAAACAGCGGCAATTAACGCCACAGGTATAGCTCCCATAAGTGCTGCAAGAAAAGACATAAAAGTTCCTCCTTGATTTGTTTTATTTTCTATATAATACCACCCCCCCCGAAAAAATCAAGACGTTTTTTGATCTGCAAGAAAACACACCCCGAAAGATTGCTTCGGGGTGTGCTTTGTCAGTTCAATATTATTATTCTTTAAAAAAATGTTCTTCAACTGTTGCGCAGATTGCGTGGTAGACGGGGAGATGAAGCTCCTGAATTTTGAAGGTTTCATCCTCGTTTACTACGATTGAAACATCGCAGACATCCTTGAGTTTTCCGCCGTTTCTGCCTGAGAGAGCTGCTGTTTTAAGTCCCCTCGACTTTGCAACCGCTGCCGCTGAATAAACATTCTTCGCGTTTCCCGAAGTGCTTATTCCGAGGAAAACATCGCCCTTTCTGCCTGTCGCAAGAACCTGCTGAGCATAAATCAGGTCAGGGTCGCAATCGTTGGCAAAGGCTGTTGTAAGTGCTGCTCCGCTGTTGAGCGTGAAAACAGGAAGACCCTGCTGAAGCATATCGAGATTAACGTTTTCAAGCTCGGGAGCCAAAGAAAGCATCTTAGCCTTTTTTTCTGCTGACAAGGGTCTTTTCTTCAGAAAACCCTTCATCAGCTCGCCTGCAATATGCTCGGCATCGGCACAGCTTCCTCCGTTTCCGCAGATAAGAAGCTTACCGCCCCACTCATAACAATTTATAAGCATTTCGCAAAACAGACGGATATCTTTTTCGTTCTCCGTAAGAATCGGATACCGCTGTATAAGCTGTGAAATATAATCCATAAAATTCACTGCTTTCAAAAATTAATCATATAAGAAATCTTCAACGTTGAAGTCGTCATCGATGTCGCGGAATTCATCCTCGCCTTCGATTTCGGGAATCTGTGCAAAGACTTCAAACTTTCTGCCCTGTGACCAGAGTGACGGAGTGACACGGATAGTGTATCCGCAACCGCCCGGAGTGAGCCATTCGTGCATTGAAGCTTCGGGCAGACCGAACATCGCAAGAAGAGCCATAATAACTCCACCGTGAGTTACGATTGCCGTCTTGGTTATGCCTGACTGAATTACACCGTCAATAACCTTTACCATAGTCTGTGCAATTCTTTGTGAAAAATCCTCGTTACTCTCTCCGAATGGCGGTGAAACACCCTTTTTACCTGCAAGCCAATCCGGAAAAACAGGATGACTTTCAAGCTCCTCTGCAGATTTTCCTTCGAACTCACCGAAGTTATATTCAATAAATCCGTCGATGATTATCGGGTCGCAGTTAGGATAGATGAGCTTCGCTGTCTGAGTGCAACGCTTCAGTGGGCTTGAGAAAATAGCTTCCACGTCCGGATATTTATAATCCTCTTTCATCTGCTTTATCTGCTCAATTCCCTCTGTGCTGAGCTCTTCATCTGTATGGCCGATGTAACGTCCGCCTACGTTGCCTGCAGTCAGACCGTTTCTTATAAGTTGGATATAGTAAGATTTCATCTTTTTATTAGTCCTTTAATGTTGCCTTATAGAGTTTGATGTAGGTGTTAGCCGAGCGACCCCAGCTGTAATCACATTCAAGTGCACGCTGTGTAAGAGCTGCCCAATCGTGGTTATAATAAACAGTCAATGCACGACGGATTGCATCGAGCATATCGTGAGCATTGTAGCTCTTGAATGTAAATCCGTTTCCTTCACCGTCGCCGCAGTCCGAAATAGAATCGCGAAGCCCGCCTGTTTCACGGACGATAGGCACTGTACCGTAACGAAGAGCAACCATCTGTGAAAGTCCGCAGGGCTCACTCTTTGAAGGCATAAGGAACATATCCGCACCTGCATAAATCTTACGTGCAAGGTCGGGGATGAATCCGATTCGAAGGCCTACCTTATCGGGATACTTTGCAGCGATATCTCTGAAGAAGCTTTCGTACTCATAATCGCCCGAGCCGAGAACAACAAGCTGCATTTCACTTGTTGCAAGAAGCTCGTCAAGAATACCCTTAACAAGGTCAAGACCCTTATGAGCAACAAGACGGGAAACCATACCGATAATCGGCACGTCAGGACGTACGGGAAGACCCATAACCTGCTGCAAATCCTCTTTGTTGAGCTTCTTATCCTCAGGCTTAGCTGCTGAATAATTAGCTCTGATGCTCTTATCTGTTTCAGGGTCATAGCCGAGCACATCGATACCGTTAAGAATACCGCTGAGCTTGTATCTTCTTTCGTTGAGAATGCTGTCAAGACCGTGAGAATACCACGGGTCAAGGATTTCATCGGCATATGACTGGCTTACTGTTGTAACCTTGTTGGCACATTCAATTGCACCCTTCATAAAGTTTACACAGCCGTCGTACTCGAGGAGAGATGCGTGCTCCTGCGGAATGCCGATAACGTCTTCGAGCACCTCTCTGCCGTAGATACCCTGATACTGGATATTGTGAATTGTAAAAATTGTCTTGATATTCTCATAACCCGGTGAATTTGCATACATTGCAGAATAGTAAACAGGTGTAAGTGCTGTCTGCCAGTCGTTACAATGAATGATGTCGGGTTTGAAATCGATGTAAGGAATAATCTCAAGGATAGCTCTTGAGAAGAAAGCGAAACGCTCTGCATCGTCATACTGACCGTAGATTGTGTCGCGCTTGAAATAATACTGATTGTCAAGGAGATAGTAGATAACACCGTTATACTTTGCTTCAAAAATTCCGCAATACTGACGGCGCCATGCTACGGGCACACAGATATGAGTGATAAACTTCATTGTGTCCTTAAGCTCCTGACGGATTGTATCATAAAGAGGCATTACCACACGGCAACCAATAAGTCTTTTTCTGAGCGCCTGAGGCAAAGAGCCTGCAACGTCGCCAAGACCGCCACTCGCCATAAACGGCAAAGCTTCACTTGCTGCATATAAAACCTTCATTAGTAATCACCCTTTCGTAAAATTTTGCTGAGATTAAATTACGATGCCCTTGCCGATGTAAACAGGGAATTTCTCGTCACCTGAAAGCACCTTGTTGGGCTTGATAACAACGTTCTTGTCCGCAACAACACAGTTGAGAGAAACGTCGTCACCGATATATGTGTTCTGCATAAGCACACAGTTTTTAATAACTGCATCCTTGCCGACGTGAACACCGCGGAAGAGGATACTGTTTTCTACCTTACCCTCAATTACACAGCCGTCTGCAACGAGCGAATTTGTAACTTCGGAACCAAGACCGTAAATTGCAGGAACGTCGTCCTTAACCTTTGTATAAACAGGATGAGAACGGAAAAGTGCATTTCTTGTTTCCTTGTCAAGCAAAGCCATATTTGCTTCGAAATAGCTCTGCATTGAATCAAGAAGCTTAACAAAACCTGTTACTTCATAACCGTAAATCTTAAGCTTTGAAACGTTTCTCTTAAGAATGTCATCAGTAAACGAATGGAAGCCGAGGCTTGTTGCTTCGTTGATAAGTCTTTCAAGCAAAGACTTTCTCATAAGAACGATATTAATTGAATAATTTTCAACGCCGTCCTTGAGTCTGCGTGAAACTGAATTAACCTTGCCGTCTTCCTCAACACCGAGAATTGCAAGCTCGGAAATTTCGGGAGTTTCACCGTTAACATAAGCGATTGTGATGTCTGCACCCTTTTCTTCGTGGAAAGCAAACATCTTTGTAAGGTCAAAGTTATAAAGTGCGTTACAGTCGCAAAGAAGAACATATTCCTCATCAGAATACTGAAGGAAGTTCATAACACCTGCAACTGCTTCAATTCTGCCCGAATAAAGTCCTGTGTTTGCAGAGTTGAACGGAGGAAGGATATAAAGACCGCCGTTCTTTCTTGAAAGATCCCATGCACGTCCGTTTCCGACGTGGTCCATAAGTGACTGATAGTTGCTCTTTGTAATAATACCAACCTTGCCCATTCCGCTGTTTACCATTACGGAAAGGTTGAAGTCGATAAGACGGTAGCGTCCGCCGTAGGGCACAGAGCCCATTGAACGCATTGATGTCAGTTCATTAAGATAGTTATCAAAATTGTTTGAAAAAACAAGTCCGAGTACATTATTGGCTCTCATCATTCTGCCCCCTTTACATCTTCGCCGATCATTGCCTTGGGTTCAACGCAAGCACCCTTGCCGACAGTTACTTTCGGGCCGACAACTGCAACGCCCCAATCTTCGAGGTTTGCCATATCTTCGGGTCTCTTGCCGACGCAGGCACCGCCTTCAACAGTTACGTTTTCAGCAACGATTGCATACTGAACCTTTGCACCTGATCTGATAACGCTGCCGGGCATAATGATTGAATCCTTAACAATTGCGCCCTCTTCAACATTAACGTTTGCAAAAAGAACGGAGAAATCAACTTCGCCTTCAATTTCGCAACCCTCAGCAATCATAGAATTCTGCACCTTTGCTGTGTCTGCAACGTAGTGCGGACAGGTTACGGGGTTCTTTGCGTAAATCTTCCAGCTTGAATCTGTGAGGTCAAGGTCAACCTGCGGATTAAGAAGGTCAAGGTTAGCCTCCCACAAGCTGTCGATTGTACCAACGTCTTTCCAATAGCCGTCAAATTCATAAGCAAACATTCTCTCGCCTGCTTCGTGCATTGCAGGGATGAGGTCGTGACCGAAGTCGTTGCTTGATGACGGGTTTGCTTCATCGTCAAGAAGGTACTGACGAAGCTTCTTCCAAGAGAATACGTAAACACCCATTGAAGCCTTGTTTGAACGGGGGTTCTTCGGCTTTTCTTCAAACTCTGAAATTGAGCCGTCGTCGTTAACGATCATAAGACCGAAACGTGAAGCCTCTTCCCATGGCACTTCAAGCATTGCGATTGTACAGTCGGCATTCTTTTCCTTGTGGAAGCCGAGCATCTTTGAATAGTCCATCTTATAGATATGGTCACCTGAAAGGATGAGGACATATTCGGGGTCATATCTGTCAATGAAATTGATGTTCTGATAAATAGCGTTTGCTGTACCCTTGTACCATTCCGTACCCTGAATCTGCTGATACGGAGAAAGGATATGAACACCGCCGTCTGCACGATCAAGGTCCCACGCCTGTCCGTTGCCGATATAGTCATTAAGCTCAAGAGGCTGATACTGTGTAAGTACGCCCACTGTGTAAATACCTGAGTTTACACAGTTTGAAAGCGGGAAATCGATAATTCTGTATTTTCCGCCGTAGGGTACGGCAGGTTTGGCGATGTTTTTAGTCAGTATCCCGAGTCTGCTTCCCTGTCCGCCTGCAAGGAGCATTGCGATACATTCGTGTTTGCGTGACATTAAGTGCTGCCTCCTTTTTATTTCGTCGCATTTTTTGCGGCATTTTCGTTTGTTGTTTTTCTTTTTCTCGAAACCGGAGCTTTGAGATATATTACACTCAGACCCGGAAGGTCGAGCGAAATACTGTTTGCGAAGCCGTGCA
Organism: Acutalibacteraceae bacterium; assembly: GCA_045648305.1. Taxonomy (GTDB): domain Bacteria; phylum Bacillota; class Clostridia; order Oscillospirales; family Acutalibacteraceae; genus CAG-488. The sequence goes on along the minus strand of JAZRNR010000091.1, from coordinate 1,259 downwards.
TCGGAGCTTTTTTGCTCTTAACACTGCCTGTTGAACCTTTGCCCTTGCCGCCGAATTCTTCCGCATCCGTATTAAGAACAACCTTGTAGCTGCCCGCCTTCGGGACACCTATGCAGTAATTTTCACGGCTGACGGGAGTGAAATTGCAAACGGCAATAATTTCTTTTTTATCCTTATCAATTCGCCTGAAGGCTATAACGGAATTGTCAACGTCGTCGTTGCTTATCCAGTTGAAGCCTTCCCAGTTGTAATCAATCTCCCAGAGTGCGGGAGTTGATTTATAAAGCTCGTTGATTGTTTTAACAAAATGCATATGCTTGCGGTGAGCTTCATAATCAAGCAACAGCCAATCAAGACCCTGCTTATAATTCCACTCGATAAACTGGCCGAATTCCTGACCCATAAACATAAGCTTTTTACCCGGATGAGCCATCATATAGCCAAGGAAGGAACGGACACCTGCAAATTTTTCTTCATACTCACCCGGCATTTTGTTGATGAGCGAGCACTTGCCGTGAACAACTTCATCGTGCGAAATCGGCAGGACAAAGTTTTCCGAAAAAGCATAGAAGAAAGAGAACGTAAGGTTATTGTGATTGAACTTCCTGTGAATTCCGTCCATTGAGAAATAACGAAGACAGTCGTTCATCCAACCCATATTCCATTTGAAGTTGAAACCGAGGCCGCCGTCACAGACAGGCTTTGAAACCATCGGCCAGGCTGTGCTTTCCTCTGCAATCATCAGCACGTCACCGTATTCACGGAAGATTGCGGTATTGAGCTTCTGCAAAAATTCGATTGCTTCAAGGTTTTCGTTGCCGCCGTTTTTGTTCGGTCGCCAGTTACCTTCTGTCCTGCAATAGTCAAGATAAAGCATTGAAGCAACGGCATCAACCCTGAGTCCGTCGATATGATATTTTTCAAGCCAGAAGAGTGCGCTTGAGGTAAGGAAGCTTCTGACTTCATTTTTACTGTAGTCAAAAACCCTTGTTCCCCACTGCTTGTGCTCTCCTTTGAGCATATCTTCATATTCGTAAAGCGGCTGACCGTCGAACTCATAAAGTCCGTGGGTATCCTTCGGGAAATGAGCAGGTACCCAATCGAGGATAACGCCGATTCCTGCTTCGTGGCACTTATCCACAAAGTACATAAAGTCTTTCGGCTCACCATAGCGTGAGGTCGGTGCGAAGTAACCCGTTACCTGATATCCCCACGAGCCGTCAAACGGATGCTCGCTTATCGGAAGAAGCTCTACGTGA
>JAZRNR010000090.1:0-5584 GCA_045648305.1 Acutalibacteraceae bacterium | reverse complement strand
TTTTTATATCAGAATGACTCCTTGTCGGTTTTACTGAAGTGAAGCTCTTTCATACCCTCCACCTCATCGCAAATTGCTTTGAGATTGCAGGTATCACAATCAAAGTTTACGCTGTTCATAATATGGTTCAGTGTCTGTGTTATGGCGTGATTTCTCTCTGCAATTCTTTCGGTCCCGTTGTAATCTGCACCGTCTGCAGTAATAAATATCACCCTGACACCTTTGACCGACGGATTTTCTTTGTAGTTTTTAATCAGCAAAGATCCTATTTTTTGAAAAGAAATACCGCTTTTTAGTGCCTGCTTTGAAACACGTACAGCCTCTTTATGTGAGCGTGAGGTGCTTCGCATCATATAACCGTCAGGGAATGTATGGTATTTCACATAGTCAATCTTTTTAATCAGATTATATGACTTCTGCTCATCACCGCTGTCCTCAATCTGCACAAGACAAATCCGTGCAAAGCTACGACTGTCCTTTATTGCTTCAAGGTCATCACCGACAACAACTACCGAGTCAGAAATGTCCGATGATGTGACAAGATTGAAGCCGACACCCTCGAGCTCGTATGCTGTGTCGCGCCGTAAGATAACTTGTGTCTGACCGGCGTCGCACCAAGGCTCACACAAGGACAATTCTTTCCTTCTGAAAGGCAATATCAATTTTTCTGTTTCAGCAATCAACGAATCAAAAAATTTCATCAGAGCTTCTTATCCCTTTTCATTGTGTCGTAATGCTTACCAAGCAGGTCGTAAACCTTGCGGATAAGCTTCATATCAAGATTGAAAAAATAGATTATAAACGTAAGGACAAAAAGTGCAAGGATAACACCGAGAATTATAAAAATAATTTCCATCTTATTTATCCATTCCCTTCTGACGTGCATATTCAGCCGCACCGAGTGCACCCATCAGCTGAGGGTCAGTTGAAAGCTCGACAACCTTAATTTTAAGCACCTTTTCAATAGCTTTTTTTAGTCCGTCATTCTTTGCACAACCACCTGTGAGAGTGATACTGTCTGTTGCACCTGCTTTCTTTGCCATAACAAAGCATCTCTTTGCAACAGCAAGCTGAATACCTGCAGCAATTTCATCCATAGGCTTTCCTTCACCGACAAGCGAGATAACCTCACTCTCGGCAAAAACAGTACACTGAGCTGTGATGGGAATAGTGTTTTTTGCCTGAAGAGAAAGCTTTGAAAACTCAGGAAGAGTCATTTCAAAAGCATTTGCCATCGCTTCATAGAATCGGCCTGTACCTGCGGCACATTTATCGTTCATTGCGAAGTTTTTAACAGTACCGTCTGTATCAATTGAGATACCCTTAACATCCTGTCCGCCGATATCGATAATAGCCTTAACCTCGGGATTTGTAACGTGAACACCCATAGCGTGACAGCTGATTTCCGAAATATTTTCGTCTGCAAAGGGCACCTTGTTTCTGCCGTAGCCTGTACCGATAAGATAAGTGAGCTCTTCTGCAGAATTAAGACCGTCTACCTGTGCAACAGCGTCAGCGAGTGCAATTTCAGCACTTGCAACGGGGTTGATTTTACTTCTGTTTGTGACCTTGGCAACAATTTTGCCGTTTTCATCAAGAATAATGCATTTTGTATATGTTGAGCCGACGTCACATCCGCCAAAATATTTCATAAATTTCTTCTCCTTTACCAAGCTAAGTCGTCTTCAAAATCAACAAGTGTGGGATCAAGCGGCTCTTCCTGAAGAACAGTCTGCATATATTTGTTGACCTGGTCGCGCATTTCTCGTCTCGAAATCGTTCTCGGATCCATAAGGTCCTGCTTGACCCAGATGAAATTGATATTGCGTTCTCTTGCCTGATCGTCAAAGATACCTGCAAGTCCGTCCATACCCTTACACGAAATCTGGTCATACATAATAACCGTGTCCGCACCGTACTCTTCAACTATACGCCAGAGCTCGTCAACAACATTTCTGTAACCGCCCTTTGTGTGCTTACGCATAATTGAACGCTGATATGTTTTGGCAACATCCTTAAGTGCCTGCTCCTTATCCTCGGTGTTGTATTTGATATAGGAAATCATTGTTTCCATATCCATAACAACATTCATACCCCAGCAGTTTTCAAGCCAGTTTGCAAAGCTCGTGTAGTAGTTTGCAGGACAACTCCATACAACTGCGCGGTGGCGCATCTCTTTGGAAACGGGTTCTTTTTTCTCATAACCCTTGAGCATAAGCTTGTTGACCTTCTTGTCAACCTTAAGGAAACGCTTATCAACACCGCCCGAAAGATTGAAATAGTAGATTCTGTAAAGCCAGAATGCTGCGCCTGTCATCTGCGGATAATCTGTTTTGTTTATATCCCATTTTTCAAGCTCATATTCAAGCTGTTCGTTGGAGGTTTCAAGAGCCTTGAAGAATACATCCCAGTCAAACTTCTCGCCTGTCTGCTCTTCGATAAATTTAATAAGCTCTTTTACCTCTTCAACAGCATATTCCTGAACATCTTCATCGTTATAACGAAGAGGTATATTGAAAAGATGAACAGGAAGATTGAGTCTGCGGTCAAGGAAGGTTGAGTTCATAACCGAGCCGTCGCACGGCATATTTGTTGCAACCATACAGCAACCCATTTTCGGATAATCGTCATCGATTGCAACACCTGCTTCAGCAGAGGGAAGAGGACAAACGTCCGCAGGCACACCGAAGCTTTCCGTAACCTCGAGGTAAGGCGGAGTTATCTGCTGGTCAACCATTGATGTAAGGAAAATGGGAATAGTCTGCAACGGAACAACCTTAAGATTCGGGAAACCTGAGAAGATTTCGTTCGGAATAATTTCATCCGTCAGAACAATCTTTTTTGAAAGCTTGTTGTTCGGATTGATTTTTTCATCAGCAACAAATGATGTATGAATAAGTCCTGTTGCGTGCTTAACAATCATATTGAAATGCAGGTGAACGATGCGCAGGTGTGTGCCCCTGAGTCCTGCGGTGTGTCTGTCGATAAATGAAGGTGTAGAGAGATAGGATGCCATCCAACGGTATTTCCACAATCCCTTTACCGTTGATATCGGTGCCTTGAGCACCATGACTATCATATCCTTCCAGGTTACAAGCCAGCGATAGTAGTCATACATCGTATCCTTGAAGCCACGCCATTCTCTGTGCCTGAGCAGAGCCTTGCGGTCATCGCTGTAAAGCTTACCGAAGTCAGCCATTTTCCTTCGCCTGCCTTTCCTTCTGGATTTTCTTGATTTCAAGGCTTTCAACAAAAGCCTGAACGCGTGTACGCAGCTGTCCCGAAGCGGAAGCGGTATACTGTCTGTCAACCGCAGCGGTGGGTACACCGTAGTCGTTACTCATAACGTATGAAGCAAGTGCTCTTTCGTAGCCCCAGTATTCGCAGAACTTGAGCTGTTCGTACATAACACCGTCTGCATGATAATCGTCAACAAGCTTTTTAACGTAATCCCTGCGTTCCTGAACCTTTTCGTGGCTCATATAACGGGGACACTGGCTTGTTTTAAGGTAATGCAAACAAATCTGTGTGAGCACATCCTCATCGGGATTGATTTTTATTTCTTCTCTGCCGGGCATAGCACCGAAGCAGTATCTGTCCGCAACAACCAATGCACCGCTGTCTTCAATAAGTGCGGTGAAATCGGGGTCATCCATCTCCGAGCCGACAACAACTATCTTCGCTCTGAAATTCTTTTTTGCATCAGGCTCTCTTGTCCTGAGCTCTTCTGCGGTTTCACGGAGCTTCGGCAGAATAAGTGATTTGGGACAGCAATATGTAACAAGATTAAGAATATGATACTCGTATCCTGTTATTCTCGGATTATCCTCTTTTCTGTATTCGCCGATTTCTGTTATAAGACGGCAGACCTCGTTGTGTTCCTCAACAGCCTTGAGCAATGCCGCATCGGATGTATCAACACCGTAAACCTCGGTCATTTTGTTGAGGATTTTGTTTCTCGTCTGTGTAACATAGTGCTTGACAGTGTGGTCAGCAATTTTGAACGGCATATCAAGAAAGCTCAGGAAAAACTTGTCATTTTCAACAAGCTTGAGAAGTTCAAAATGCTCTGCCGCCCTGTTCATTTCGGAGCAGGTTTCACTTGCAAGAAGTGCGTTGAGGAAATTGTATCCGCCCTCAATTGCTCGCTCAAGAATAGCCTTTGAAAAACCGCAGAGGAAGGCACTCATATAGTATGTAGCAATATCCATTGATCCCGTGCGCGGTGCACGGAGTCTGACGGAAAAGCAGTTTCCGCAGTTGAGCAAAACCTCGGGGATATGGTAGCAGGTATAGCCGAGTGCTATTCCGCCTTCGTTTTTTGCCTGCTGTACAAGGGCGTTGTTTGCTTCCTGAAGCAGGTTTTCAAATTCATAAAGATGTTTTAAATCTCTCACTTTAAAATCTCCATTTCAATAAGGGCTCTTTTCGCACCCTCAACAACATTTGAATCATCGGGAAGTTTGGTAATATTCTTACCCTCAATATCGTAGATTGCAAGATTTGAATCAGTAGGAATGTATGACAAAACAGGAATTCCGTTTGTGTCGATATAAGGAATAACGCTTTCGTCCGGGATTCTGTTGACAATTGCACCGATTTTCTTGTACATAACAAGTTCATCAGCAACACTCTTGATGGTTGAAATAACCTGCGTTCCTTTTTTGCTTGCGTCTGTGATAAGAAGCAGATGCGTAACCTTTTCCATAACGCGGCGGTTAATCTGCTCAATGCCTGCCTCACCGTCAATAACGACAAAGTCAAACTCATTTGAAAGTATGCTGATTACTTCCTTGAGGTAGGTATTGATTTTACAGTAACAGCCTGCACTTTCAGGTCTGCCGACAGCAATAAAAGCAAAGCCGTCGGTTTCAACGAGAGCATCAAAGATTTTATATCTTGCATCACCGAGCAATTCGATTGCCGCCTTTGTCTGTCCGTCTTCAACGGTTTCAACAATTTCCTTGCGGATATCGTCAATAGTCATTTTAACATCAATGCCGAGTGCAGTTGAAAGTCCTACTGCAGGGTCCGCATCAATGGCAAGTATCTTTTTGTCAGGATAAGCCTCCACGAGCAGCTTTACGATTGCGGCTGAAATTGAAGTTTTACCGACACCGCCCTTGCCCGAAAGAGCTATTATTGTTGCTTTTTCTTTCATCTTTTTGTCACTCCTGAAAATTTGTCATATATAATATAACACAAGTTTACTTTTTCTTCAATCATAACCCGAAAAATTACGACATTTAAAGACATTGAAAACAGTAGCTTTAGTGTGGTATACTGTACGTATCTTAATTATAAGCAAGAGGTTGCGATGGATAAGAAAGAAATTGCATCGTTTTTCGATTCACTTGCTGAATCCTGGGACGAAGAAATGATAAAAAGTCAATGGAAAATTGACCGGATACTCAATATTGCTGAAGTAACAGAAGGCAAGAGCGTACTTGACGTTGCTTGCGGTACAGGCGTGCTTGTCCCCGATTACATAAGCAGAAATGTCCGTAAATATGTGGGTATTGATATTTCACACAATATGATAGAAATTGCTAAAAACAAGTTTTTGGGTTACGGAAACATCAGT
>JAZRNR010000089.1:0-18011 GCA_045648305.1 Acutalibacteraceae bacterium | reverse complement strand
CATCACGGTCGTTGATTGTGCAAGCCAACATTGCTTCTGCATCTGCAACTGCCTTATCGAGTCTTGCTGCGTCTGCCGGTTCAAGGATTGAACGGTCGATTGTTTCTGCATCAGGAAGATAGTCTCTTGTAAGTCTTCTTACAAATCTTGACTCGTTGAACTGAGGATATGTATCTTCACAATCATAGATTGAGTGGATGTTACCAAGTGCGATTTCAAAAGCAAGGCTCAAAGCTGTGTTGTTATCTGTAAGCTCGTGCTTCTGACCCTCGAAGTACCATGATGTATCCTCAAAATAGCATGTTGAAGCGTCGATTGAGCCGTCGGGTGAAACGTTGTGTGCAGGATCTGCGATGTAAGCATCGTCAAATTTCTGACCTGCAGGAACGAATGATGTACCCGGTGCTGTTGAAGAAATCTGAATAATTTCGTCTGAGTTTGTTGTATCATATGTTTCAAAGAACTTGAAGAAACCGTAGTCCTCATCACCGAAAGCAAGGTTGTAACCGCTGATGAAATAGAACTCTGTGCCATATGTATTCTTCTGATACATAAGTCTTTCTTCAAGGTTAGCCTGAGCCTCAGCATATCTTGATGTCTGAGCCTTTACTTCAGCCATATCTTCGCCCTGAAGATACTTCTCTGCAACCTCGGCATATCTGCCTGAAGGACAGAGTGACATAAATGAAGTGTTTGTGAGGAAAAGAGTTTTAACAAGCGAATCAACGATATCGTCAAGAATGTTTCTGAGCTCCTGCTTAGGAAGAATTCTTGCAGCGATATTGATGATTGAACCAACGTAAGGATCAACGAAACCGAGTTCGCCGAGAAGGTTTGTGTAAACCATTGCAGGTGCGTTATCGTCGAAATCGCCGAGCATAAGGTCAGCAAAAACATCACTGCCGTCCCATGCGCCTACGATACTGATAACCTTTGCAATTCTGCCTGCATCAGGATACTGATTGAGATAGTTATTAACAACGCTTGCACCCATGCTCATCGGAACAAGGATAACCTTTGAAGCACCTGTTTGCTTAAGAACAACGTTTTCAATGAAGTCGTTGAGTCCTACTGCGTTCTGGTCAGCGTTTGAGAAAACAGGATAGTTATAGCAATATACGTTCTCTTCACCGATTTCTTTGAGGAGGAAATCGCAAGGAATTCTGTCGTCAAAGATATCTCTTGCTTCCTCGTCATATTCAGAAACAGGATATTTATGAAGCGGTGTTACAACATTGTTGATAGGATTGCCTTCTTCATCGCTGAGGTGATCTGAGAAGAAAACCTTGAGAACGTTTTCAATACTTGAAGGAGGAATAACATCCTTCTGAAGACCGATTGAAGCGATAAATTCAGCAACGAATTTGATAAGGTTAATCCAATCGCCCAAACCAAAGCTTGCAAAATCTGTGTTGATGTGAAGAAGGTTCCAGTCAGCTACCACGTTACCTTCGTCATCATACTTATAAGTCTGCGACTGACCGATACCGGGAACAAAGACAACAGGAACTACCTCTTCCTTTGCCGCAACAGTAAATGCTGCTGTCATAGCAGAAAAAGCCATAACAACACAAAGAAGAACTGCTAACAATTTCTTTGTAATTTTCATATTTTTGACCTCCATAGCCATTATTACTAAATGATTGTATCAAAAAAACTAAATAAAATCAATATACAAAAATAAAATTATGCAATTAATATATTCAGGAGTTCTTTAAGAGTACTTATCTGATATGTCGGCTTAATTTCTGACGATATTTTTTCACTTATCCAACAACAGTCAATCCCGTAATTCACTGCACCCAAAATATCAGAACTGAGCGAATCCCCTATAACAAGACACTTTGATTTATCCTTTTCGGGAATATTCAGAAAAACATGGTCAAAGTATTCCTTTTTCGGTTTATCAAAGCCTACTTCTTCGGAAATGAACACACCGTCAAAATACTGCATAAGCGGTAAATCCGTAAGCCTGCCCTGCTGAACGATTTTCGCACCGTTTGTGATGATGTACATTGAATAACTCTTTCTGAGTTCACGGCAGATATCCTCAGCACCGTCAATAACAAACCTGCCCTGCGAAAGGAAATGCATATAATCCGCATTAGCCTTATCTCCGTCAGCCTCAACACCGAGAGCTTTAAAAAAATCAGGAAAACGCGTTGCAAAAAGCTCTTTACGGGTAATTTCTCCCTTTTCAAGAGCTTTCCATTTTGATTGGTTCGTCAGAGAATACAACCTTTTATTTTCCTCAGTTGCAGGTAACGAATACTTCAAAAGCAATTTTTCAATTGCATTTTCTTCAGCCTTTTTAAAATCCATCAATGTATCATCAAGATCAAAAAGAAGAGTTGTATACTTCATAATCCACCTCCAAAGAAAAAAGGGCTGTTTCCAGCCCTTTTAAATAATTAAAGCTTGATTCTCGGGAAGTCGTCTTCCTTAGCACCCATAACACGAGCGAGCTGTGTTGAAACTTCACAATTCTTGTAAGCTTTGCCGTCGATGAAGCCTGCATCTGTTGCAGAAACGAAAACAGGAACGTTTACGCCTGTGTGGCTGCCTGTTGTGTAGTAGTACTCATCCTTTTCAGCATTGTATGTGATACCGCCTGTTTCGTGGTCAGCAGTAACAACAACAAGTGTTTCGCCGTCCTTTGCAGCGTAATCAAGAGCTACCTGGATAGCCTTATCAAACTCAGCAGTATGAGCTGTTGAACCGTTGAAGTCGTTTGAATGTGAGTACTTATCGATATGAGCACCCTCAACCATAAGGAAGAAACCGTCTTCGTCATCATCAAGAAGATCAATAGCCTTTTCTGTCATTTCAGCGATGTAAGGAGTATCATAATCATCCTTGACTGCTGCAACATCTTCCCAACTGAACTGACCGAATGAACGTGAACCTTCCGGAAGAGCATTCATTTCCGCTCTTGTTGTGAAGTAATCAAATCCGTTTTCAGCACACTTTTCTGCTGTAACGCTCTCTGATGCGCAACCCCAAACAAGTGTAAGTTCAGATTCCATCTGGTCATATGAAATATTCTTTTCCTGACCGCGTTCAATTGCGTGAGCTGAGAACGAAGCGGGAGTTGCACCGCTTGTTTCGTCAGTTGTAACAACACCTGCAGCCTTACCGCGCTCAATTGCAAACTCAGAAAGTGAAACAGGATACTGCCAATTGTTTGCAAACGGATTGAATGCAAAAACGCCGATTGCACCGTTGTATGTTCTTACACCGCAAGCAAGAGCTGTACCGCCGGCTGCACTGTCAGTTACCTTGTTTGTAAGGCTTCTTGTTTCAGACTGGCTGCACACGGGCATTGTTTCCATTACGAGATTAACGTTCTTAAGCTTCTTTGTAGCCTCAAGAGTGTTAAATCCCATACCGTCACCGATCATAAGAATAACATTTTTGTAGGTTTTGTAGTTTTCCTCACCTGTTGCCTTATCACCTGTCATTCCGAACCAACCGGAAATGCAGACAAGGACAGCAAGGAGAACTGAAAGTGATGATTTTACCGCTAACATAAACATAATTTTCTGCCTCCTAAAAAATTGATGGTATAATTATACTACATAAAAATTCCGTTTTCAAGAAAAATTAAAACAATTTTCTTAAAAGAGAATTTATGAAAGCCGTGTCAACATTTCCCCAGTTACGCTTAAGTGCCGCATTGTTTTCCCAACGGACAGAAAGCTTTTCAATATCCGAATCACTGAGTTTAACATCAATTGAAGGTGTTATTCTTTCCACCGCTGTTTTAAAGCTAACCTCATCAACACGTATTTCCTCGAAGAATTCTTTGGTAAGTTCAGGCTTGATACCTGCATTGTAATCAATAAATTCATTGATAAAAACAGCACATGCTGTACCGTGAGCAATACCGTAGTTTTCAGTAAGGAAATAGCCGAGTGCGTGCGGGAATGCAGTTCCTGTTATTGCAATTGCAAGACCGCCAAGAATTGATGCATTGTAAAGCTCTTCCCTGTCTTCAATTGTCAGTTTGTCTGTTGATCCAGACATAATTTTATCAAAAACCTTCAGAAGCTTTCTTATACCTGCAACCGCATAAATTTTTGAAATATCGTTTGCGGAACGGTTAAAAATGCTTTCGACACAGTGTGCGAGTGCATCAACTGCCGTTGAACGAGTGAAGGAATCGCTGAGGCTGAGAGTATATTTCGGGTCACCGAGAGAAAGAACAGGATACGAAAGATCGTTTCTGAAGCTCTTTTTAAAGCCTTTGCTGTTTGTTATAACAGCTACACTCGTAACCTCACTTCCTGTACCCGCAGTTGTGCCTACCGCCACTACAGGAAGAGGCTGCTCCGCCCAGTTCATAGCATAAAGATTTTCTTCCGTAATATCAGGATTTGCGGCAACGACAGCAATCGCCTTTGAAGCATCAAGCGGAGAACCGCCACCAATGCCGAGTATGAAATCAGCTTTAAAGTCAGAGGCGATTTTTCCTGCCTCAAAGCAGGATTCAACCGTCGGATTCTGACAGATTTTATCATAGATTTCATACTTTACACCTGTTGAATCAAGTGCCTTGGTAACATCGTCAAGTGCTCCGCATTTTTTTGCAGATGAAGCACCTGTTACAATAAGACATCTGTCACCGTAAGAGCCGAGCCTTTCAGCATTGTTTTTAACACAGTCAACACCCGTTATAAGTCTTGTGTTAACAAAGAAATTCATATTCATAATTAATCACCGTTTTCATTTTAAATCAAACAGCAAAAAAACACAATAGGCTTTTCAGCTGACAATGTAAAAACCCGTAAGATTTAAGAACCTTACGGGAATAATATTTCAGAAACAGAAACAGAACTAAAATCAGTCTTCCATTTCCCAGTTGTGCCATACGTTCTGAACGTCGTCGTTGTCGTCAAACATATCAAGCATCTTATTCATATTTGTGATATCGTCTTCATTTGTAAGCTTTGTGTATGTGCTGGGTACATACTCAACCTCTGCCTGAAGGAATGAGTAGCCCTTTGCTTCAAGCTCATCGCGTACTGCACCAAGGTCATTTGCCTCAGTACGGATTTCGAACACGCCTTCTTCATCAGTGATGAAATCTGTTGCACCTGACTCAAGAGCATCTTCCATAAGCTTCTCTTCATCAACGCCTTCAGCTTCTACCATAATAACACCGCAACGAGAGAACATGAAAGAAACACAACCGCTCTGTCCCATGTTACCGCCGAACTTATCGAAGTAATGGCGCACGTCACCTGCTGTACGGTTACGGTTATCTGTAAGAGTTTCAACGATAACAGCGATACCTGACGGGCCGTAGCCTTCGTACATGATCTCTTCGTAGTTATCTGAGTTGCCTTCACCTGCAGCCTTTTTGATGATACGCTCGATATTATCGTTAGGTACGTTATTTGACTTCGCCTTTGCGATTACGTCCTTGAGCTTTGTATTAACTGAGGGATCGGGACCGCCGTTCTTAACAGCAACAGCGATTTCACGGCCGATTTTTGTGAAAATCTTTGCTCTTGCGCCGTCTGTTTTTTCCTTTTTACGTTTGATTGTACTCCATTTTGAATGTCCTGACATATTTATCACCATTTTCAAAAAATTTCTTAAAGATTATATACTACAAGGGTGATTTTGTCAACAGCGGACAGGCAGAAAAATCAGCCTGCGAAATCATCGCAAGCTGAAGAAAAATTACAGATACGGACGGATATCAATAGCAAGACGTTCTTCAAGATTAATAAGTCTTTTTGCAATATCCTTGGACTGCTCATCTGCCGCCTTGTACTTGTTGAGATACTTACTGAGCGATTTAACACCCATATTGCAGCCATCAGTCATAAGATCGGCAATTGTTTCATCTGACTCGTCCATCATAAGCTTTGCATTCGTCTTAACCCAGGACATACCCTTTGAAACCGCACTCGGCTCCTTACCCTCATCATCGTAACGCTTAAGCAGATCCTGAATTTCACAGTCAAGTGTTTCGTGATCGCGTTTGCAGTTTTCAAGATGTTTTTTCAGTCCACTCGCCTCTGCTTTTTCAACCACATCCTCGATAGAATCAATGCCCATTCTCACTCCTGCATCACATTCGCGTAGAAGCTTTATTGTATCCTGTTCAATCACTTGAATCACCCTTTCATATTTCTATGAAAAGTATTCCCCGAAAACACTAAAAAATTCAAAAACCGTCGATGAAATCACCGACGGTTCTTTTTTTAGCCGTTGAACATTGTCATTTCAACTATTACAGGGAAATGATCTGACGGATACATTCCGTTGTGCTTGGACTTATCAATTGAGCTTGATTTTACATCTTTCACATATGCATTTACAAAAATGTAGTCAATCGGATTAACACTGAATCTGATAAGCTTATAATCGTTGTATGTTGCACCTACATCGTAATCCTCCGTGAGGAACTTTGTATCCTTGAATCCGCAGGAAAGCACATTATCATAAAGATCTTTTGTCTGTTTGAAATTAAAGTCACCTGTAAGCACTACGGGGATATCAGGAGCAATTTCAGCTATCTTTGATGAAATAAGCGCGATTGACTCTGCCTGTGCAACTTCACCGACGTGGTCAAGATGTGTGTTGAAGTGAGCGTAAACAAAGCCTGTGGTTTTATCCTTAAGAATTACATAAGTACAGATTCTGTAGCAAGCAGCATCCCAGCCCATTGAGGGAACATCGGGAGTTTCCGAAAGCCAGAAGTCGCCTGAATTTACAAGCTCATACTTATCTTTTTTGTAGAAAATATTATTTGACTCACCTTCTGAAATACCGTCATCACGGTATGTTCCGAAGTAATTGTAATCAGGCATTGCTTCACCAAGGAGTGCTATCCAGTTTTTGTCAGCTTCCTGAACGCCGAAAGAATCGGGTGAATATCTGTTGATATTTGCACAGATACCGTCTTTTCTGCTTTCCTGTGAATACTTGCCCTCACCGCTGCACTTGAGGTTATATGTCATAACCGTGAGATCCTGCGAGAGCACTTCCTGCTTCACGGGATTGGGATTGACATTTACCAACGGAGCTGTCGGAGCAACCGTTGCAGGTGTGAAAAATGTTGTTATTGCAGTTATTATTGAAACTATTACTCTGATAAGACCTTTAAACACAAAACCACCCTTTCATCAGAAAGTAAAAATCATCTTGATTGCATTGAACAATGCATTGAAGAAATCGCAAATGCTTGCGAAATAAACCATACCGTCAGTATTTTTACCACCTTCAAGGTTACCCATACCTTCAACAGGTGTACCGTCATAATCTGAAGTGAACTGTGAAAGCCATGAAATCATACCGTTGGGATATGTAAGTGTTACTTCTTCGCCAAGACCGTTTACTGTTGACATATTCGGATATGCACCGTTTTCAATTGAGAACATATCGTAGTTTACAGAGAACCAAGCGTGATGTGAGCTTGAAGTCTTTTTGCCGTTTGCATAGCAAACTTTTGTAAGAGTTGAAAATCGGCAATCCTCAGCTACGTTTGATGCTGCCATAATTCTTTCCCATGTCGGAGTAACCGCAAGGTAATAGTTAACAAGAGGATCGCGAGAGCTTGATGTTAACCAAAGAGGAAGATCTGCAAGACAACCTACATATTCTTCAGGAACTGACCATGCGGGACAGATCGGGAACGCCGCTGCAAACATTTCAGGATATGCAACGGACATTTTGAGTGTCATCTTGCCACCCATTGAATAACCGCCGATGTAAATCCTTGTTGTATCAACATTATTGCTTGCAACAAAGTCTTCAATTGCAGCTCTCAAAGGCTCAACAAGGTCGTTATCCCAGAACTTTCCGTCTTCTTCACGTGAACGTGCTGCAAGGATATATGCACCGCCTGCAGGCTGGAATCTTGCCTGGAACTCATCGCTTGCCCAATAAGCAATTTCGCTCTTTGTAACCTGCTTTCCGTCCTCGGCACCGTCACCCATACCATGAAGCCATACAACAAGAGGATACTTTGCAGTATCGCCTTCCTTTGCAGGTGAGAAATATCTGTAATCGATTGAATAGTCACCTACAACAGGGCCTTCACCGAAAACGAATTCGTTGCAGAGCGTTTCGTAATCTGTTTCAAGCGATAACGCTGAAACGGTTGAAACACAGCTTAATGCAAAAATCAGTGCAAGTACAACTGCCATAAGCTTTTTAAACATTTTCATAAACCTACCTCCGTATATCATAATGATGATAGAAGTCTATCATATCGGATATTAATTGTCAATTTAGAAATTAGTATTCAGTTACGTTCTTATTATCAAAGGGTTCATTATTTCCGACAAGAATTGTCTCGTTATACATATCACTCTTGCAGGAGAATGCTTCGTTGATAAAATCCCAACCCTTTCTGCCTTCACCGTTTTCTTCCATAATTGTCGGTGTACCTGAGAAAAGATTTGTACCGAGTCCGAGTCTGTCGCCTTCAATAATTACGCCCATGCTTGCGAGAATTGTCGGGAACATATCGCCGTTATACCACCAACGGTTAAATCTTCTTTCTTCAGGAATATACTGAAGGTCGTTAGCCGGGTTGAGTATAAGATTGAAAGTCGTACGGTGATATGACTTATCCATATCCACAAAGAATTTTTTATCCATACTGAGATGGTCACCGATAAGGACAATTGTTGTATTTTCATAGAACGGCTGATCCTGAATCCAACGCACAAACTTCGTTACCTCGTCAGCACTGTATGCAATAACATTTGCATACTGACTGTCCCTCGGAGTAGGTGCTTTCGGACTCAGATATCCGTCCTGACAGTGAGTGTCTGCAGTTTCCATTACAAAATGGAACGGCTTACCTGTTTCACCAAGACGTGTAAGCTCTCTCTTTGCAAATTCATAGAGCTTATCGTCCTCATATCCCCACCATACTTTGTAGTCCTTAGGAATCCAACCCTTTTCTTTTACGCCGTCATAGTCGAGCATATTGAAACCGCCGTGACTTTCATAGAAATAATTGAGTCCGCCGAATTTTGCCGTAGCACCAAACATAAGTGTCTGTTCATATCCCTGAGCTTTAAGAATATCACCGAGAGTTACTGCACCGGGGAGGAAGTTGTTCGGAGAGCCGTAGTCGTTACCGCCCGTCGGTACTTTCATCGGAAGACCTGTTGTCATATTAACCATTGAAGCAACCGACCAAGTACAACCCAGCGTTGCAACGGGACCGCCAAAACCTTCTTTGAGATGAGAGAATGTTACGCCTTCTTCTGCAAGGTCTGAAAGCGGTTTGATAAGATTTTCATCCATATAACCGCCCAGATCCTTTGAGAGATAGGTATTTTCCATTGATTCAAGATAGATATGGATAAGATTTCTCTTTTCCTTCGGGAATTTCATTTTAACTTCTCTTGGGTCAGCAAAATTAGCTGCAATGAATTCCGACTCGTTGTAATACATATCGTAGAGAGTTACAAGCTGAAACTCTCTTATACCGTAAGCGATGCCGCCTGAAATAAAAGCAATTGAAAGAATGAGTGCAATTATCTTTCTTAATACGACTGAAAAAACACATCTTCCGTTTTCTTTAACCTTACTCTGCAGATAGAGAGCACGGCTTGAAAAAACAAAAAGAGCGAAAAGGAAGGTAACCGCAACAGTCTGAAGAACAGGACCCTTCCAGAGTGTTCCCATTATCTCGCTGCTTGTACCATCTGCCGGTGAGAAGATATTAACAATCATCTGGTCAGGGTCAACGTCACCGAAGGTTTCCTTTGACCAGTTTGTACCCGTAAAGGCAGCCATGCCCAAAGCAACAAGAACAACAGAAAGAACACTTGTAAAAGTCAATGTCTTTTTGAATTTTACCGCTTCTTTCTTACAGAACATTCTGCCGTCAAGAAGAGCAACCGTAATAATCCATAAGAATCCGATGCCTGCTGTAAGACCCATATATCCGAAGCTGAGAGCTTTCGTAATCGGAGCGAGCTTAAACACCGAGCAGTCCAAAAAGACTCTGTGAATCAGGTCCATTACATAAACCGAAACGATATTGGACGCAAGAACGTCACCGATTACCGCAAAAATTTTGTTGATCGGTTTCTTTCCTCGTTTGAAAACCAGAACATCAAGCAAGCCTATGACAAGTCCTGCAACAATACCCAACGAAATAAATAACACCGCAAACTCTCCTTTGATTCAAATACTGGTTTTATTCTACTATAAACGACAATATTTTACAAGAGAAAAGTTACCTCTATGCACAGAAAAACCGACATTGCTGTTGCAACGCCGGTTTTATTTTTAAAATGCAAAATATTTTTCCCTTTGTTTTTTCATTCTTCCGCTGAGTGCTTTGAGGATATCTGCCGCTGCTTCGTCACCGCAAGCATAATCCTTCATTGCTCTGCCCTCTTCATAAACAAGCTCGTCATGAAGCGGGAAAAATTCACGCAGAAGGAAGTCTCCGTATCTTATAAAGCGTGTTTCACCAACAAGTCTGTGCTCCGTACTGATTGTATCAACAGCAACGGAATACATATCCTTGATAGAGTAAACAATGCCTTCACGGGTATTTTCGGGTGCAAAAACGATTGTTGAAGCAATCAATGCTCCGTCGTTATGTACGCTTGAATGGCTATCTGTACTGCCGACAATCGGATAGTATCTGCCCTTTGCCCTGTCGTCATAATACCTTGCAGTCTGGAAGCCGTTCTGCTGATAATACGACTCACCACCAAGAACCTCGAAAGCATCAAACGGCTGAGTTTCCATCATATACTCAACAAGTGTTTCGGGAACCTGAAAAACATTAGAAATCCAATAAGGATGACAGAAGATTCCGAGTCCGTCCGCCTTTCTGATGTGGTTAAAAATCCATACACATGCAGCATATGTAAACTTTTCAATTCCTTCGGGGATATCAAGAGTTTCGGCAAGCTCGTTGACCTGTCTTTTATACTCTTCAACGCTGATTATTTCAGGACACTCACCGTTAAGCGAACGCAACTCCTTGCCGGGGCCGACGTCGATATGGTGATCACCCGGCATAAGTGCATTAACACTGTACTTGCCTCCGAAATTCACGATATGAATATCGTTATCCTCAAGGTGAACCTCCTCACCTGTTATGAGGGTGTATTCGATAGGCACATCTTTATAAGCATTAATTGCTTCAAGCGACGGATAGTAAGAATCGTGATCGGTAATTGCAAGGAAGTCGTAGCCGTTCTTTCTGTACTCTGCGGCAACAATTGCAGGTGCTTGCTTACCGTCTGAACGGCAGGTATGCATATGAAGGTCGCCCCTGAAAGGGTATCTGCCGACCATATCGGAAGCAAGAGAATAAACTGAAAGCCTTACTACCCTCTTTGCATCTTTATAAATTTCAACAAAATGCTCCTGCTCATCGTGATAAACGTGCTTAAAACGAAGGCAGCCGTCAGCATCGGGATCAACTTTGTATTCAACAAGGTTGTTTCGTTCTTTATAATCCCTGATGTTACCCTGAGTAAGTGCTTTTACCCAGATTGTATACTCACCCTTGAATTCAACATGTGCACCGAGAGGTTTTATTGTGACCTCGATTTCTTTTTCACACTCAAAAACTTTCGGGAAAATATCGTAATTAAAAAGCTCTGAAGAAACCATAATTAACCTCACTTAAGTTTTAATTCAGCATTGAAATCGTCAATTCCGTAATTGCCGACAGTATGCTTCATTGTTTCATAGAAATCAAGCTCTTCACCCTGTGAGCCTTTAAGAGTTTTAACGAAAGGCTTTACCTTTTTGAAAAGACGAAGAAGCATATCACCTTCCGGTGTTCCTTCAACATAAGGCTGATTTCCGACAAAAACATAGCGAACAAGTCCGATTGCAAAATCGGCAAATTTCACATTACGGATAGATTTATCAACCTTTACGAAAAGTAACTTTCCTAATGTTCCGAGAGTCACTGTCGAAATCTTTTTACCGAGGAAACGCATCGGCTTATCCATTGCAGGTTTGAACTTTATGCCGATTTTTCTGCAGAATCTTTCCGGATCATCCTTGATAGCACCTACCATTATGTTAATCATTCTGTCAAACTGATCCTGAAGATACTGTTCACCTGTTTTTCCGCCCTTGTTCCATTCAAATTCAGGAACAGGAATACTCTTTATTTCAACAGTACTTTCATCTTTGACTGTAACAAGGCGCATAAATGCCGGACAGCCTATGAGAGAGCCTGTGCACACATCAAAGAATTTATTACCTTTTTCAGTTTTCACTTCATTTATGCTCTGGTTGTGCATATGACCCGTGAAGATAAGATGCACACCATTATCTGCAAGAGTTTCAATGAGCCTTTTGCCGTTTTTCTGTCTTGCGTCCGGGATAAGGTTCAGAATCGGCTGACCTGCAAGCACGGGATAGTGCTCCATTGCAATCATCATTTTGCCGTCCGACTGAGCCTTCTTTGCCTGAGCTTCAATCCATGCAAGAAAATCATCGTCATACTCAACATTTTTACGTCCGTCCATATCGTTGCAGATTGAAATAAGGCGTACATCATCCGAAAGATCGGCGACGTAAGACATATGTTCCTTATTGAATGCGATTGCATCGGTGTAACCGAAATCCTTATAAAGATCATATAACTCGGTGAACTTGGTTCCTTCGGGAGTTATTCTGCCGGTTTCATTGAAGGCAAACGGTTTTTCGTTGAAATCGTGACCTGCAGTTACAACAAAAATCTTCTTACCTGTTTTTTCTTTGAAATCCTTGAGAAGATTTGAAAAAGCGATGTTGCTCTCCTTTTCACCGTTGAAAGAAAGGTCGCCTGCGATAAGGATGATATCAGCTTCATTGCACTTTTCAAGATAAGCAAACGCTGCTTCGTTTATAGCCTGAGTTTCTGCAAAACACTTCTGCTCAAGCTCCATAAACTCTTCGTAACCCTTACCGTATGCTCCGAGAGAATTTTTAAAATAATGGGTATCCGTTACAAGGAAAAATTTAAGTTCTTTCATAAAAATACCTCTGAAAATTACAAATATAGCAAGTTCAGTCTATCATAATTATTTCTTTTTGTAAATAAAATAGCTGTCAAAAAACATCGTCATTATGCATATATTTTATATGGTGATTTTATGATAATTGAAGTTGTACTTAATTCTTTATCCAATCTTTTGTTTTTTGCGCTGCACCTTTCAAGTGCAAGCTCGTTCCCACCTCCGCTTTCCGCAAAGGATGAACGTGAATATCTTATTGCGTATAAAAACGGAGATATGAACGCAAAGAACAAGCTGATTGAACACAACCTCAGATTGGTTGCTCACATCATTAAAAAATATTATTCAAACTCTGCACATCAGGACGACCTGATTTCTATCGGCACTATCGGACTTATAAAAGCGATAAACACATTTGACGTAGAAAAAGGCACACGCCTCGCTACATACGCCGCACGGTGCGTTGAAAACGAAATTCTTATGTATTTCCGAGCACAGAAGAAAACTGCACAGGATGTTTCTGTCAACGAACCAATTGACACAGACAGCGAAGGAAATCCCCTGACGCTCATGGATATCATAGCGACAGAGGATGAGATTATTGACGATATTTATAAAATGACGATGATAAAAAAGCTTCGCGGAGAAATCAAAAAAATCGATAACCCGCGTGAAAGAACGATTATCATTCTGCGTTACGGACTTGACGGTAACAAGCCTTTGACTCAGCTTGAGGTTTCCGAAAGACTTAATATATCAAGGTCTTATGTTTCAAGAATCGAGAAAAAGGTCCTTACACGATTGAAAAAAGCACTTGAAGATTAAAAGGAGTTGCAACAAAAGCAACTCCTTTTACAATTATTTGGATTTTCGTATTCTTCGTTCTTTTGTGACAATCTTATCAAAAGCTGCAAGCAAGCCCGGAAGAATAAAGATTATAAGTAGAATTGCTGAAAGGCAGCCGACAGAGACAGTCTGACAAATCTGTGCAATCGTCGGATCAACGGGAGCGAATCCCATAACCGCTGTTACGAACACCATAATAAGACCTGATGTGAAAATCGTATGGCTTGCACCTTCAAATGCAGATTTCAGTGACTCGAGCACACCTTTCATCTTTCTGTTTTCACGGTAATAGTTTGTGAAAAGTATTCCGTAGTCAATCGTTGCACCCATAAGAATACATTCAACAACGAGAAGTGCAAGATAATACATACTGTAGCCTCTCACACCGCTTGAGAAAACAGTGATATAAACGCCTGTCTGCACAAGAAGCACAAGCAGAAGCGGAATCACAACACTTCTGAAAGTGATTGCAACAACTGCAAAAATAGCCAATGCCGTCAACAAGGTTATCATAAGCAGCTCCTTATCGAAGCTCTGCTGCATTTCATAGCTCATCGGTGAATTACCGATAACGTAATATTCCTTTTCAAGTGCGCCGTCGCAGTCTGCCATAAGCTTATCAATAAACGCTGTTGTTTCTTCGTTTTCAAGAGCGAGCGATGTATCAATCATCATAAGAGAATAATTCTTACCTCTCATCTGTGAAACGCCGTCCTCAAGCTGACCTTTTGCACCAAGAATCTGTTCACGCATTGAATCGTCAATCATAACGGAGAAGCGTTCATCGTTGAGCATATTGTCATAGAGATGGCTGAACAGCTCCTCAACAGTAAGCTTCCATTCAGGATTGCTTTCCTTTACTGCTGAATAATAAAGATACATCAGCTTCATTGTGTTTTCATTAAGCTCTTCGGAGAAGCTTCCGAGCAATTCTGCAAATTCTTTTGCCGTGAATGACTTATCCGCAACGATTGCATCAATAAGCTTTTCTGCCGTAACAACCAAATCTGCCATTTCGTCTTTGATAAACGCAGAGTAGTCTTTATTAGGAAGAATCTCGTTTGAAATAAAGCTGATAAAATCCGCGAGCGAAAGCTTCCATTTGCTTGTGTCGCCCTTTTCGGCTTTATAGAGCATAAAGAGCTGTCTTAACATCGGTTCTTCAAAGCCTACAGCTTCAGCCAATTCCGCTGAAGTAAAGCTTTTACCGTCGACAACACCGTTTACTAGAGTTTCACCCGTTTCGATAAGTGCAAGATTTTCCTCACCCATAAGCGGAGCAAAGGTTTCTTTATTTTCACCGATAAAGCCGATTACCGTCTGCAAAGAGAGCTTTTTATCCGCACCGTTTTTATCAAAATCATAAACCGAATATAAGATTTTCACGAGTTCGGGTTCCATTGAAAGGATTTCTGCCGCATCCTGCCAGGCAAGTTTTTCCTCTGCAACAACAGCGTCAATCAGCTTCTGCATCATCGGGAGCCTTGATGCAAGTTCAGCACTCTCACTGCCCGACGGAATAATTCCCGATGCAGTTACCGCACCGTCGATAAACTCTTCGAGTGACATTGTTTTTGCTCCGAAGAAAATGAGCTTCACAAGGCTTTCATCAACACCGAGCATTGAAGAAATCTCTTCTGCCCTACGCTGTTTCTGTACAGATTCTTTTGTTGCAAAGTGCTTGAGAAGCCCTGCCTGCGATGCAGTTTCTGTATCAAGCTGCGAAGCGAACATCGGATTTGTAACAATTTCATCCGCAAGGTAATTGATAAGCTGTGTAGCTGTTATTGAAGGCGGAGAATACGACTCCTCACCTGAATAGTAATAGGCATAAAGAAGCTTAGCCTGCTGTTCGTCAATGCTGAGTTTAGCTGACATTTCCTCTGCCGTGATTTCAGCTGTTACCTTTTTCTTGTCGCTGAATTCAGAGAAAAGACCGAGCTGTGACTTCATTCCCTCATCAATGAACGAAGAGAACATTTCATCTTTTGCGATATTGTTTACAACAAAATCCGCAAACTGCGACACAGTCATTGTTCCTGCATTTTCACTTGTTTCGTTTGCAAAATAAAGCGACATAACCTGCTTTATCTGCTTTTCGTCCATTTCAAAAATGTCTACAATTTCTTTTGATGAAAGCGGGGTTGTAAGCGACTCTTTATTTGCAAACTTTTCAAGCATACCTGCCTTTTCCTTCATTGAATCGTCAATGTAAGAAGAGAACATCTCGTTTGTCATAACATTCTGTGAAAGAAATCCGAGAACGTCACTCGCAAGAAGCGATTTATCCTCATCCCCTGCAAAAAGGTCGTAATACAAAACAGAAAGAAGCGAAGGATCGATACCCATATCCGCACCGAAGCTTTCAATCATCGAAACCATTTCGTTTGTTTTGAATGCCTTACCGAGGGTTGTTGAATATCCGAGCACGCTGTTTACTTTTTCGTGACCGGTAAGATCGTTGGCAATCTTTGCTATATTTTCTTCATCCGAATTGTTGTATACCATAATTATGGGGTTGGATGAAGGGAAAATTTCTGAAATTTCATCCTCTTTTGCAATAGTATAGGTTATCGGAGTGATATTCTGAAGGAAATACATTGCAACAAACAGAACAACAAACACAACCGCTACAAGCTTTCTTGCCTTGAAGCTGAAGTCTGCCACCTTACCCATGGGGATATGGAGTTCTTTTTTTGTTGTTTTGGTAACAGCCTTATCAAATATAAGAATAAGAACAGGCAACACCGTAAAGACGCAGAGCATACTGAACAATACGCCTTTTGAAAGAACAAGTCCGAGATCCTTGCCGATTGTAAAGCTCATAAAAACAAGCATAAGAAGACCGATAACTGTCGTCATACCGCTCGACGTTACGGAAGAAAAAGCATTTGCAAGTGCCTTTTTCATCGCGTCAAATTTATTATCTGCATTTGCCTTTTCCTGTCGGTAGCGGTTCATAAGGATTATTGAATAGTCCATAGAAAGAACAACCTGCAGAATTGAGGAGATGGAGAAAGTCATCTGCGAAACGTGTTCAAACATTATATTGCTTCCCATATTCAAAGCAATCGCAATACCGATAGTTGCAAGGAACAGTACGGGTTCGAACCAGGATGCACACATCGCAAACAAAACAACCATCATAAGAGAGAATGCAACAACAATTACCCAGAACGGAAGAGTAACACCCATTGCATCGTCGTTCTGATAAATTACACCCTTGTCCCTGAATTCCCAACCGATTGTTTCTTCTATCGCTACTTCTTCGGGAGTATTATATGCATATGATGTACTTACAGTAAACAAGGTATAGCCGTCCTTGTTATGTATATCCGGATTATAGGTAACACTGTCAACGTTTTCAATTTCCGAGAGCTGAAGCTTAATGTTGGTTTTTTCAACATCCGTCAGGTCTTTGAACATAACTCTGACCGTACTCGGAGTAGTCATATCAGGGAATTCTTCCGCAAGCACGTTCATTCCCTGTTTCATTGAAGAATCGTCCGGGAGATACTTCGTCATGTCCGTATTGACATTTACACCGGGTATCATGCATACACACGCAATACACAGCGCAAGCATAACTCCCAGTACAAGATATCTTTTATCGACAATGAAATTGGCTATTCTTTTCATGCCAAACTCTCCCATTTTTAAAATTACATACATTATAAGCTTATTGTAAGCAAATGTCAATATTCATATACACTTTTTATTAAAGTGATGCTAAAAAATGACATATTTTTATATTTGCGTTGATATGTGACAAAAAAATACCGAAGCACCAAGTGCTTCGGTATTGGTTAATTATTGTAATTTAGGGATTATTCACCCTTCTTCTTGATGATGTCGTTAAGGATTACATAAAAATCCTCATCATCAACAGCACCCTTCTGCGGAGCCTTCTGTGCGCTTGTTACAACGGGAGGCTCGATCGGAGCAGTTGTTGCAGAACGCATCGGTGCTGCAGGAGCTGCAGTTGCCTTAAAAGCAGGGATTGAACCGAAATCTGCTTCTGAACCGCTGTCAAAACCTGTTGCAACAACAGTGATAACGATTTCGTCTTCGAGTTTTGAATCGAAAGCAACACCCCAAGTGATGTTTGCATCCGGATGTGCCTTATCTGTGATTGACTCACAAGCTGTTTCGATTTCTTCAAGACCGATGTCAGGTGAAGATGTGATGCTGATGATAACACCCTTA
>JAZRNR010000088.1:0-31201 GCA_045648305.1 Acutalibacteraceae bacterium | reverse complement strand
TGTTCCCAGAAATTATCAGCTTTGCCGAATCTTACCATGTGATCCTCAGGAATGCCGACTTCTTTTGTCCAGATATCAAAAGCTTCATCATCTTCTTCATAAACGCTGATATAAATTCTGTCAGCAGGCATTTCCATAACCTTGGTACAGAATTCCCAACCCCACGCAATCGCCTCTCTCTTGAAATAATCACCGAAAGAAAAGTTACCGAGCATTTCAAAATATGTGCCGTGACGTGCAGTCTTACCTACATTTTCAATGTCAGGTGTACGGATACACTTCTGGCAAGTAGTAACTCTGTTTGACGGTGGGGTGATTTCGCCCGTAAAGTATTTCTTCATCGGAGACATACCTGCATTGATAAGAAGAAGGCTCTTGTCACCCTGAGGAATAAGTGAAAAGCTAGGAAGTCTGAGGTGCTCCTTGCTTTCGTAGAAAGAAAGAAATTTTTCTCTTAATTCATTAAGTCCTGTCCATTTCATAATATATCTGCTCCTAAAAATAATTTATTTAATCAATGTAATTTCATTTCCGTCAGATTTAAATAATATGTGACCTTCCAAATCCGTACGGTAATATTCAACACCAAAATTTTCAAGCCTGTTTACAATGTTTTTATGCGGATGACCGTAATCATTGTCAAGACCGCAGGATACAACCGCAAACTGCGGATGAACAGCTTTAAGCCATTTTTCACTCGTAGAGGTTTTACTTCCGTGATGTCCGACTTTAAGAATGTCAGCCGAATAATCAACATTTCTTTTCTTAAGCATATCTGTTTCAGCAGGAGTCTCTGCATCACCAGTAAGCATAACAGAAGTATCCCCGAAGCTAACCTTGGAAACCAATGACATTTGATTAAGGTCGTCGTATTCCTTAACCGGTCCGAGTATATCAAGATTCAGACTTCCGAAGTCGAAGTTATCACCGGCACCGGCGGGAATTATATTTTTTACATTCTCAAGTCCGTCAAGAAATTTTTCATATGTTGACGTAGTGGGAATCAATTCATCAGGAATATCGGGTAAAAGAACCGTATCAACGCTGAATTCTTCAAAAATTCTGTATAATGCACCAATATGGTCAGAATGAGGATGAGTTGCAATACAACAATCAATATTTTTAATTCCATTTTCTTTGAGATAACTGACTACAGTGTCAGCGGTACCTGCTTCACCAGCATCAATAAGTATAACAGCATCCGACGTTCTTATTAATGCACAGTCGCCCTGTCCTACATCAACAAAATCAACAAACATTTCACCCTCAGCAACGGGATCCACATTTGTATTTTCCGTAATCATCGCAACAATAGCAACTATAATAGCAAGAACTACAGAAAATAATACTCTTAAGCCCTTTTTACCTTTTAACATATCTCTTGCCGCCTTTCTTTTGCGGAGTTTTATTATAAAGAGGCTTAATCAGGCACTTTTCGGATGTGCCTATAAGGTCAGCACGTCCGATTTTACGAAGTGCCTCTTCAACAAGAGCTCTGTTTTTAGGATCGTAATACTGCAGTAATGCTCTTTGCAGTGCTTTATAGTGCGGAGTTTTGGCTACATATACCTCCTGCATTGTGTAAGGATCAAGTCCCGTGTAAAACATACAAGTCGAAATCGTTCCCGGTGTCGGATAAAAATCCTGTACCTGTTCAGGACGAATATGTCTTTTCTTAAGGAAAACAGCTAACTCAACAGCTTCCTTTAGTGTTGAACCGGGATGAGAAGACATAAGATACGGTACAAGATACTGTTCTTTACCTGCACTGTTACTGAGTTCAAAATACTTTTTTGAAAACTCAATATATGCATCAATGTGCGGTTTTCCCATTTTATCAAGTACAACAGCCGAACAATGCTCGGGTGCAACCTTGAGCTGACCGCTGACGTGATACTTAACCAGTTCTTTAAAGAAAGTGTCATCTTTATCCTTGAGCATATAGTCATATCGTATACCAGAACGGATAAAAACCTTTTTAACTTTAGGTAACTCACGGAGAGTTCTTAATATATCAAGATATTCACTGTGATCAACAGTAAGAGCCTTACACGGTGAAGGTGCAAGACATTTTTTTCCTTTGCACAAACCGTTTTCGCTCTGTTTAAGACAGCTCGAACGTCTGAAATTTGCTGTCGGTCCGCCGACATCATGAATATAACCTTTGAAATTTTTCTTTTGAGTAAGAAGCTCAGCTTCTCTGACTACAGACTG
Organism: Acutalibacteraceae bacterium; assembly: GCA_045648305.1. Taxonomy (GTDB): domain Bacteria; phylum Bacillota; class Clostridia; order Oscillospirales; family Acutalibacteraceae; genus CAG-488. Next base: position 28,987 of record JAZRNR010000088.1, on the reverse strand, counting down.
CTTGCTTCTTGTGGTAATTGAGCGTCCCTGATGAAAAGCTATGGAACAGAAATTACACGCACCGAAGCAACCTCTGTTATGAGTTATTGAAAACTCAACTTCTTCAATAGCAGGAACTCCGCCTAATTCTTCATAGGACGGATGATATGTTCGCTCATAATCAAGAGAATAAACCCAATCCATCTCCTCCTGAGTAAGCGGAGGCATCGGTGGATTCTGCACAAGCATTTTATTACCATGGCGTTGCTTGATGAGCTTACCTCTTACATGGTCCTGTTCATCCTGCTGTATTCTACAGGAAACTGCATATTCCTTTTTACTTTTGACAACATTTTCATACGAAGGACATTCCTTACCAGTTAACGGTGTTTCTGTTACATCACAAGCATAACATGTACCGAGAACATCAGTAATTGTTGAAATATCCTCACCGTTAGAAAGACGTCGGCAGATTTCAATAGTCTGATTTTCACCCATACCGTATGAAATCAGATCTGCCTGAGAATCAAAAAGAATACTTCTTCTGATTTTATCATCCCAGTAATCATAATGAGCAAAACGTCTTAGTGAAGCTTCAAGTCCTCCGATAATAATCGGAACATTACCATAAGCTTCACGAATCTTATTACAGTAAACAATAACTGCTCTGTCAGGACGTAAACCCATCTGTTTACCCGGAGAGTAAGCGTCATGACTTCTGTGTTTTTTTGCAGCTGTATAATGCGCAACCATTGAATCAATATTGCCGGAAGAAACAAGAAACCCAAGCTTCGGTCTGCCAAAACGTATAAAATCTTCCGAACTGTTCCATTTTGGCTGAGCAAGAACAGCCACTCTGTATCCCTCAGCTTCAAGTACTCTTGTAATTATAGCCGCACCGAAGCTGGGATGGTCAACATAGGCGTCACCTGTCACATAGACAAAATCAACCTGATCCCATCCTCTTTCTTCTACTTCTTTTGCGGTTACGGGTAAAAACATCAGAATACCTCTTTATTCATCATCATATTCATCGGTTTCGATCGGATTTTCAATCGGTGCAGATGAATTTGCAAGAGCATTCATTTCCATCCACTGCTGTTTGGAAATAAGCACTTTTCGCGGCTTAGCGCCCTCAAACGGGCCGACAATTCCTCTTTGTTCAAGCTCATCAACAATTCGTGCAGCACGAGCATAACCAAGTTTAAGTTTTCTTTGAAGCAAAGTCGTTGATGCCATCTGAGCCTCAACAACAACTTCAATAGCCTTCGGCATCATTTCGTCACCCGACGAATCATCATTATCGGATGAAGCTGCAGCAGAAGAACTCTTTTTATTAGTTTCCATCGCTGCCTGTCTTTCGATTTCCTGCATAACGTCTTCGTCGTATTTCTTCTCATCACTCTGACTCTTGATAAACTTAACAACAGTTTCAACTTCTTCGTCAGAAAGGAAACAACCCTGAACACGTACCGGCTTGGAAATTCCAACAGGACTGAACAACATATCGCCGTTACCAAGCAATTTTTCGGCTCCGGCAGCATCAAGAATAGTTCTTGAGTCAATCTGTGAAGAAACAGAAAGTGCAATTCTGGAAGGAATATTTGCTTTAATAACACCTGTAATAACATTAACTGAGGGTCTCTGTGTAGCAATAACAAGGTGCATACCTGCGGCACGTGCCATCTGTGCAAGACGACAGATCGAATCTTCAACCTCATTCGGAGCAGCCATCATAAGGTCAGAAAGCTCATCGATAAAGATAACAATATGCGGCATCGGGGTTAAAGTATTATCGGTTTCGGCAAGCTTATTGTATCCCTTGATATCTCTAACACTCTTTTCAGAGAACATCTTATATCTCTGAAGCATTTCTGTTACCGCCCAACCAAGAGCACCTGCAGCCTTTCTCGGGTCAGAAACAACAGGAACAAGAAGGTGCGGAATTCCGTTGTAAACGGTAAACTCAACCTGCTTCGGATCAATCATAACAAGCTTGACCTCATCGGGTGTAGCATTAAACAAAATGCTGACAATCATTGAGTTAAGACAAACAGATTTACCCGAACCTGTTGTACCAGCAATAAGCAAGTGAGGCATTTTTGCAACGTCTGCACAAATAACATTACCGGTAATATCCTTACCCAAAGCGACATTCAGCTTACTTTTTGCATTTTTATAAATCGGAGTTTCAATAATTTCACGTAACGAAACCATTGATTTGTTCTTATTCGGAACCTCAATACCGACAGCCGATTTATTCGGAATCGGAGCTTCGATTCTTACTCCTGCAGACGCAAGAGCAAGTGCAAGGTCGTCTGCAAGTCCCGTAATCTTACTGATTTTAACACCCGGAGCAGGCTGAAGTTCATATCGGGTTACCGAGGGACCTCTGCAGATATCAACAATCTTTGTTGCAACACCAAAGCTGTTAAGTGTATCCACAAGCTTCGTTGCATTATGCTTTAATTCATCCTCATAATTACCTGACGAGCTGTTGGTTGCATAATTAAGACAATCAACACCAGGCTTCTGATAAACCTTAAATACAGGGGTAATCTCATTTTTTTCTTCCTGTTTTGTTTCAGCAACCTTATCCTCTTTTGCTATTTTAACCTTAATACCTTCACGTTTAGGTTCATCGTTTTTCTTCTGAACCTTTTTATCATTAACTTTTTTGATTATTTCATCAAGCGGCGCAGGACTATTTTCGATAACCTCACCCGTTGAAATGTCAATAAAAGGTTTAGGTTCTTTCTTGTTAGGACCGAGATCTCTTTTTCTTGCATTGCCCACAAGCTCTTCAATATACATCGGCTCGTTATTATCTGAGAATTCAGGACCCATATCCACAGGAACAAATTTCTTTTCTTTTCTTTGAAATCTGTTTGAATTTTCTGTAGGAACATCTTCAGGCGCTCTCTTAATCTTTATATCGCGAGCCTTATTTATTGAATCCTTAATAAAAACATAGATGCCGAGAAGCGTTGTACCCGTTACAATCATAAATACAACAAGCATCAGAACCATTACAACAATAAGCGCCGCAGCTTTACCAAACAAAAGCTTTGGTAAGCCACCGAAAATCACACCGGAAACACCACCGCTTGCAAGAGTTATTTCTTCTCGCATAGCCCAGACGGTTTTAAACTGTTCACCGATTTCCGATGTTCCCGCAGTACCTGAAACAAGATGAACAAAACCTGATAATAAAAGAACAAACAACGATGCACCGATAATATTCGATCTCGCTGAAATCATTGAACGGTCAGATGCAATCACAACGGTTACATAAAGTAACATAAGCGGCCACGCAAAAGATGTTATGCCGAACATACCGAAAATAAAGTTATGTAGCCCTAACCAGATATGCTCACCCTTTATGAGCGTTGCAGCTAAAAACAGAATAGCAATACCGCCAAGGATGATTGCAGTTTTCTGTCTGTTCTCTTCGATCCAACTTTTCTTTTTCTCAGTTTGCTTATTAGAAGTTTTTTTATTGCCGCCTCTGCCAGCAATTTTATAATTACCCTTTTGGGCATTTTTCGGAGGCGATTTTTTATTTTTTACCGTATTGTTTTTAGCAGCCATAGTTAACCTCCAGGCAAAAAACATAAAAATATATACTTACTCACAATAACCCAATATATTGTATATAATAACATTTTAATCTACAAATATCAATATCTTTATTGATTTTTTTTATTAGATTGTTTATAATGTTCTCAAATAAATTTAAGGAGTGCTTTTTATGATTTTTAAAGCTGAAAATGAGTTTATTTCAATTGAAGTAAAAAAATACGGTGCAGAATTATCTTCCTTTAAATCAAAGGAAACCGGAATTGAATATCTCTGGCAAGGCAACCCCGATGTATGGTACGGCCAGTCCCCCATCCTTTTCCCTATCGTAGGACAGATCCTTGATAACAAATTCAGAGTCAACGGTCAGGAATACGAAATGGCTAAACACGGTATAGCAAGAAAACGTGATTTTGAGCTTAAAGAATCAGGTGAAGGATATTTGATACTTACACAGAAGTGGAACGAAGAAACACTTAAACAGTATCCTTACAAATACGTTCTTGATATTGAGTTCAGACTTAACGGAAAAAGCCTTACAGTTAACCATATCGTTCGAAACGAAGATGATAAAACAATCTATTTTTCAATTGGTGCTCATCCGGGATTCAACTGCAAAATCGGAGACTACCTTGAATTTGAAGAAAAGGAAACACTTGTATGCGAAAAGATTAACCCGGATTCAATCCTTGACGGTATCCACTATCCTACACTGAATAACGAGAAAATCTTTACAATAACAGCAGATGTATTTGATAAAGATGCGCATGTGCTTTCAGGTATGAAATCAGACACACTTTACCTTAAGAGTGATTTCAGAAAAGAAGTTATCAAATTCAATTTCGGCAAAGCTCCATATCTAGGTCTTTGGGCTAAACCCGGTGCTGAATATGTATGCATCGAACCATGGTACGGAATTAACGATTCCTACGATAAAAAAGCTGACATTTCAGAAAAAAGAGCTATACAGAATGTTGAAGTCGGTTCAGAATTCAGCTTCTCCTGGACAGCAGATATAATCGAATAAAAAAGCAAGACGGATTTCGCTATGAAATCCGTCTTATTTTTATAAGCTGTCAACTAATTTTAAATTGAAATTGTGTCTTCTTGCAAAAGTTGAAGCAAAAGAGCCTTCAGTTGTAATAATTGTAATCTTTTTTGCAGGATCAGTATTTACTGCTGAATTCTCATCATCCTTGCCTTGAATCTTGTCAACAATATTGATCTCAGATCCATCTTTAATGAATGCAAAATCATCAATTTTAACAACACTGTCAGGAATTGTAACAGTTTCAATTCCGCTTCCTGCAAGCACAACCGTTGCGATTGATGTTACAGTATCGGGCAACACAAGTTCAGTTAATCCTGAACACTGAATAAAGCATCCTTCAGGAATTGTATTGATTCCTGAATTAAGCTTGAGTGTCTTAAGTTCTTTCTGCATATAGAATGCATAAGGACGTAATTCAACAACTGTTTCAGGAAGAACATAATCTGTCAAATCAGCTGCGATCAACGATTCATAAATAACTGAATAATCAGAACTGTAAAGTATACCTTCATCAAAAACAAAGTTTTTATTGCCGTTAAGGTCAACATTTATATTGTTTTCGATATTTCCCCAAACCATATGTCCGAACTCTTTAAGGACGGGTGAAAACTTCACTTCAGTTAAATTAGGACAGTTTGCAAAAGCCATATTACCCAATCTCTCGACAGATATACCCATATCAATCTTCTGAAGATTTTCACAATTCTGGAAAGCGTTGTTACCGACTGATTTAACATTCTCACCTATTGTTACGGATTTAATATTATCCAGTCCCTGAAATGCAGAATTATCAATTGAAACGACTTTCTTACCTCTGAGACTCTTAGGAATAACAACATCTTCATTATTCCCGAGATAGTTAGTGATAATTACCGTTCCTTTTTCAGAACCGGCTGAAACTTCGAACTCGCCTATATCCCATGTGAAATAAATGTAACAAGAAGATACACCTATAACAATAACCGCAAGAACGAAACAAATTACTTTAATCGCATTTTTCATTTTAAACTACACCTATCAGAATTTGTAAACACGAACCTCGTACGGCTTTGTCACAAATCCGTTATTTACAATCTTATTATCATTATAATTGTTGAAAATCAGTTCGCCCTTGGACAAATCATAGCCTGCGGGAGCCTTAAACTTAACTGAGTTTTCTTTGAATGAGCAAATAACAAGAAGTTTCTCATTATTAAGAACTCTTTCGTAAACATAAAGACTTGAGCTGTTGGGATAATATTCTTTATATTTACCATAAATCGCAACCTTATTTTCTTTTTTGAATTTGATAAGCTTACGATAGAAATGAAGAATTGAATCAGGATCATTTTCTGCAGCTTCAACATTGACTTCTTTGTAGTTGTCGCAGATATTGAACCACGGTTTGCCGGTTGTGAAACCTGCGTTTTCTTCAGCATTCCACTGTACCGGAGAACGAGCTGTTTCACGGCTTACCTTGTTTGCGTGATTAACAAACTTTTCTTCATCGTATCCGAGCTTTTTGAAAAGATTGTGATTGTTGAATGTAAGAACATCCTTGAATTCATCAAGTCGTGTAAGGTTGACGTTTGTCATACCGATTTCCTGACCCTGATAAATAAACGGTGTACCGCACTGAAGCATATACATAGCTGCAAGCATCTTACCGCTTTCTACGCGGTAATCAAGGCTACCATAGCGGTTGATAATACGCGGATGGTCATGGTTTTCGATGTAAAGAGCGTTCCAACCCTTATTGTGAAGCTTATACTGCCACTTCGAAAATGCACCCTTCATCTTTTTAAGGCTGAACGGTACTTTTACCCAGTCAGTAACCATACAGTCAGCTTCCATATGCTGGAAGTGGAACATCATATCAAGTGTCTTGTTCGGGCCTTCAGTAATATAAGGAAGAGCGAAGCTGGTTGTCATCATAGGACCTTCAGCAACAACGAAGCAATCATACTTGTTGATAACATCTTCTCTGAATTCCTTGAGATATTCATCAAGATGCGGACCCTTCTTATAATGTTCAATGCCTGTTGCAGCCGGAAGCGGGAAACCGTTCGGCAAACCTTCAGCTTTTGAAATGAATGTAATAACGTCTTCACGGAATCCGTCAACACCCATATCAAGCCAGAAACGCATAATATCCTTAACTTCTTCACGAACCTTCGGATTGTCCATATTAAGGTCAGGCTGCTTCTTTGCAAAAACATGAAGGTAATACTTGTCCAAGTCTTCATTGTATTCCCAAGCACCGCCTTCAAAAGTCGAAAGCCAGTTATTGGGTGGCTTTTTGTCCTTACCTTTACGCCAGAAATAATAGTCATGATACGGATTATCTTCACCCTTGAGGCTCTCTTTGAACCATTCATGCTCGTCCGATGTATGGTTAACAACAAGGTCCATAATAACCTTCATTCCACGCTCGTGTGCACCTTCAAGTACCATCTTGAAATCATCAAGAGTACCGTACTCAGGGTTAATATTTCTGTAGTCAGCAATATCATAACCGTAGTCAGCATTAGGAGTGGGATACAAAGGTGAAAACCAGATTGCGTTAACACCGAGTTCCTTAAGATAATCAAGCTTAGAATAAATACCCTTAAGGTCACCTATTCCGTCACCGTCACTGTCGCAAAAACTACGCGGCCAGATCTGATAAACAACAAGTTCTTTGTACCAGTCTTTTTTTACTTCTGACATAATTTATCCTCCGTTCAAAATATAATTTATTCTGATTTTTCATTAAGGTATTCTGTTAAATCCATAGGCACTTCAAGCTTTGCAGAATCAACAGAAACAAACGTAAAATCTGTTTGCTTGGGCGGTTTATAAAACCATAAATTAAACCAACTGTGCAATTTAAGACCCTTCACCCAGTGACGTGGAAAACCTCCGCACTGTTCACATTGAAACATCTGTTTAGACATAACAACGTAGCGGTGACGGATTCTCACCTTGCAACGTCTGCTTAATTCATCAATTGTTATTCGTTCGTTATTACGGTTCGCTTTTTTAATTTCTCTGTAAACCAAAAAAGGACTCATTTTTCCACCCCATTTATGTGAAAATTTTATCATTATATTGATCTAAAGTCAAGAAAATTTAACTATAACTTACAACAAATATTATTTTATACTTCACAAACCAAAAATAAAATAGTATAATGATATCAGCAACTATGGAGGTAGAAAAATGAAAATAGTTATTTTAGACGGTTATACAACAAATCCGGGTGATCTTTCCTGGGAAAAGTTCAGTGAGTTCGGCGAGGTTACAGCCTACGATTATACACCTTCCGAACTTGTTGTTGAAAGATGTAAGGATGCAGAAATAATTATCGACAACAAGGTAGTATTCACAAAAGAAACACTTGAACAGCTTCCAAAACTTAAATATATCGGATTGCTCAGCACAGGATTTAACGTAATTGACATTGAAGCAGCAAAAAACAACGGCATAACCGTATGTAATGTGCCTACCTACTCAACTGCAGCTGTAGCACAGTTGACATTTGCACTTATACTTGAAATGTACAACCAAGTAAGCGTTCACAGCGAAGCTGTACATAAAGGAGAGTGGACAAACTGCAGAGATTTCTGTTTTCAGAAAACACCGCTATTAGAGCTCAATAACAAAACAATCGGTCTTATAGGATACGGTAAAATCGGATCTGAAGTAGCAAAAATCGCCGATGCTTTTTCAATGAACATTCTCTGCTATGTACCCAGCAAAAAGCCTCAGCCTGATTTTAAAAACTTCCGTTTCGTGTCTTTGGATGAATTAGCTGAAAAATCAGATATCGTTTCTCTTCATTGCCCTTTAACTCCTGAAACAACAAAAATAATCAACAGTGACTTTATCGCAAAAATGAAGAAAAATGCAATCATAATTAACACATCAAGAGGACCTTCAATTGACGAGCAAGCACTTGCAGATGCTTTGAATTCAGACAGAATTGCAGGCGCTGGAGTTGATGTTCTCTCAACCGAACCCCCAAAGGCGGACAATCCCCTTCTCTCCTGTAAAAACTGTTTTATAACACCTCATATAGCCTGGGCAGGTTACGAAACAAGAGAACGACTTGTAGGTGTAGTGCTGAATAATCTGAAATCATATATTGACGGTAATCCCGTAAATGTTGTTAATAAATAATACTGAGGAGCTGAAAACAGCTCCTCTTTTTTTACAGTATAATGCAGATCAAACCACTGCAACCTTCGTTAATCACCTTTTCAAGCGTTTCCTGAATTTTCATTCTCGCATCACCCGGCATCCTGAAAAGTTTATTATGTAAGCCCTCATTAACAAGCTCATGCAATGATTTTCCGAAAATGTTTGATTGCCATATCTGAGTCGGATTTTCTTCAAATTCTTTCAGAAGATACATTACAAGATCCTCTGACTGCGATTCACTACCTACAAGCGGTGCAACCTCAGTGTTTATTGTAGCTTTCATCATATGAATAGACGGGGCACTTGCTTTTAGTCGAACTCCATATTTACCGCCCTGACGCATAATCTCAGGTTCTTCAAGGCTCAATTCATCCATAGTCGGCATAACAATACCGTAACCTGTAGCCTCAACCTCATCAAGCGCATCCTTTATTCTGTCAAAAGTCTTTTTTGTTTGAGCAAGCTCAGTTAAAGATACCATCAACTCTTCCTGAGAGTTAACATCAAGCCCCGTTTTTTCTGAAAGAATTTTATAAAACATATCATTTTCGACAAATGCACAAAGTGTGGTGCTTCCGTCAGCAAGAGAAACATCTTTTGTTTCAACGTTATCGATATATCGGCAACTATTAAGATTATCTGTAAATTCGGTAACATCCCTTACCCTTACAAGATTTTCAGCTTTTGAAGAAACAGTATTAAAAATCTCACTTCTGAGCCAATGCTTTCTTTCAAGTCCTGCAACCCATCCCGGAAGTTCAATACGTACTTCTTTTAAAGGAAATTCAAACAAGATATTAGAAAGAATTTCTTTAATCATACTTTCTTCAAGAGAAAGACAATCAGCCGGTATAACAGGCACATTATATTTTGCTGTAAGTTCATGTGAGAGTGATAATGTCTTTTCGCTGTTAGGTTCTGTACTGTTCAACAGCACCACAAAAGGCTTTCCAAGTGCTTTCAATTCGTTAACTACGCGTTCTTCTGCCTCAGCATATTCCTCTCTCGGTATCTCACTGATTGTACCGTCCGTCGTAACAACAAGACCTATTGTTGAATGCTCATTAATAACCTTTTGTGTCCCTATTTCAGCTGCCATATTGAACGGTATCTCTTCATCAAACCAAGGAGTTTTAACCATTCGGGGTTGATTATTTTCAATATAACCTAACGAGCTTGGCACAATATAACCTACGCAGTCAATCATGCGTACATTGAAGCGTGCATTTGACGGCAAATTCACCTCAACAGCATCTTCAGGAATAAATTTAGGTTCAGTTGTCATAATAGTTCTTCCCGAAGCTGATTGTGGAAGCTCATCTTTTGCTCTTTCTCGCTTGGAAACCTCACTAATATTCGGAATCACAAGTGTATCCATAAAACGTTTTATAAATGTAGATTTGCCCGACCGTACGGGACCTACTACCCCAATGTAAATGTCTCCGCCTGTTCTTGTGCGGATATCCTGATAAATATCTGTTTTTGTTGCAATCATAAAACATTCCTCCTGTTGCGGTGCGATGCAGGCACCACACCATACATCGTTTTGTTAATTGATATGACATCAGGACGAGATTTATGACACAAAAAAACGCAGGGAAAGCCCTGCGTTTTTTCAATATTAAAGCTTATTTCTGATAATTTTTCCACTTGTTGTTTTCGGAAGTTCATCCTTAAAGACAACAATTCGCGGATATTTGTACGGAGCAGTATGCTCTTTAACATACTTCTGAATTTCCTTTTTAAGCTCCTCTGTCGGTTCAGTTCCCTTTGTAAGAACGATACTTGCCTTAACAACCTGACCTCTTACCTCATCGGGAGCAGCTGAAACACCGCATTCAAGAACATAAGGAAGCTCCATAATAACATTTTCAATTTCAAATGGTCCGATACGGTAACCTGAAGACTTGATAACGTCATCAATTCTGCCGACATACCAATAGAAGCCGTCTTCATCGCGCCATGCAACGTCACCTGTATGATAAAGGCCGTCATACCAGCATTCTGATGTTTTATCTTCAGAACCGTAGTAACCCTTGAACAAACCACAGGGAATTGTATCACCTGTTCTGATAACGATTTCGCCTTCTTCACCAACAGCAACACTGTTACCCTCAGCATCAACAAGATCAACATCAAACGACGGAACAGGTTTACCCATCGAACCGAGACGATGGTCAGAACCAAAGAGATTACCGATAACAAGAGTTGTTTCGCTCTGTCCGAAGCCTTCCATAACCTTAAGACCTGTAAGCTTGTTAAGCTGGCGGAATACTTCGGGGTTAAGTGCCTCACCTGCGATTGTTGCATGCTCAACCGAGCTGAGGTCGTACTTAGTAAGATCTTCCTTGATCATCATTCGGTACATTGTAGGCGGTGCGCAGAATGTTGTAATATTATACTTTCTGAACATAGGAAGAATATCCGCAGCATTGAAACGGTCAAAGTCATAAACAAATATTCCGCCTTCGCAAAGCCACTGACCGTAAAGCTTACCCCAGAGTGCCTTTGCCCAGCCTGTATCCGAAATTGTGAGATGGAGACCGTCAGGATTTACACAATGCCAATAGTTAGCTGTAACAAAATGACCTAACGGATATTTATAGTTGTGCGTTGCAATTTTCGGATAGCCTGTTGTACCCGAAGTGAAGAACATAAGCATTTCATCACTGCCGCAAGCAGAATCTTCTGTTCTTTCGAATACATTATTGAAGAGCTTGTATTCTTCATTGAAATTGTGCCAACCTTCACGAGCTTCGCCAACAATAATCTTGGTTTTAACTGACGGAGCTTTTTCAGTTGCAAGATCAACCTGATGTGCTGTGTCACCGTCCGAAGTACAAACAATTGCACTTACTTCTGCTGCATTGAATCGGTACTCAAGGTCATGCTCCTGAAGAAGATATGTTGCAGGAATTGCAACTGCACCAAGCTTATGAAGAGCAATAAGTGAGAACCAGAACTGATAATGTCTTTTAAGGATAAGCATTACCTTGTCACCCTTTTTGATTCCGAGTGACTTGAAGTAGTTAGCTGTCTGTGAAGAATACTCCATCATTTCACGGAAAGTGAAACGACGTTCATTCTTATTCACGTCAACGTGAAGCATAGCTGTTTTGTCCGGACACTTTTTGCCAAGGCCATCAACTATATCGAAAGCGAAGTTAAACTTTTCTTCATTTTCATATGTGAGTGAAAGAAGTGCACCTGACTCATCTTCTTTCGGATGAATAAAGTTATGATAAATCCTTTTGCCCGTTCCTGTTCTTTTGGGTGATTCATCATCAAATTTAGTATCGCGTTCAGCAATATCACCGGATGTGCTCAACGGGATAGCATAGAAAAATGCCGGTTCCGAGCTTGCAGAAATCATACCGTGTGGTGTTGAACTGTCAAAATATACAGTATCACCTGCATTAAGAATTTCAATATGCTTACCAATCTGGAATTTAATAGAACCGCTGAGAACGATATCAAGCTCCTGACCTTCGTGCGTTGTAAGAGCAATATCTGACGCATCCGGTGCAGGATCACACTTAACAAACAACGGTTCACAAATCTTATTTTTGAAAGAAGCTGCAAGGTTGTAGTATTCCATTCCGTGTGCGGAACTTACCTTCTGACCTTCACCGCGTCTTGTAACAGTATATGTTGCAAGCTTCGGACTTTTACCTTCAATAATATCCGTAACATCAACATTGAAAGCCATTGCACATCTGTAAAGGAAGGCAAAGTTGAGGTCAACATTACCGCGCTCACACTCAATGTACTCCTCGATGCTTACGCCTGTTTTTTCCGCCATTTCAGCAGGAGTAAAACCGACAATTTCACGAAGCTCCTTAATTCTGTTCGCCATTTCGTTGATGCGAAAATCAAGTCCTGTAATTTCTTTAGCCATAAAATCACCTTTCTTCAGGGACATAAAAAAACCCGTCCCAAAGATTTTCACTTTGAGACGAGCTGTAATAACCCGCGGTACCACTCAAATTGCACTGAAAGTGCCCCTTCAGACTCCGATAAGTCCTATGCTTTTACGCAGCAATACGAGAGGGTTCTACTGACAGTATGCTTTCTTCCCTCCGACTCAGAAGCTACAGACTCAAGGTAATTATCTGTCGGTTTACACCAACCACCGACTCTCTGAAACAAACTACAATGAGCACTCTTCGTCATAGTCTTTATATATTTTGAAAAATATTATCATAATATCGCACTTTTGTCAATACCTTTATGCATTTCGAGCTGCGATTTTTTTCAGGTTTTCAAAGCTGATTTTTGCAGATTCAAACAAATCAATATCACAGCTGTCCTGTTCAATAATTATATATTCAACGCCGCTTTCAACACAAGCTCTGTAACACTCATCAAGATCGAGGTTACCTGTTCCGATTTCAGCAAATTTTCTTTCATTGTTTTCGATCTTATAATCCTTAAAATGGCAAACACTCATTCTGCCCTTGACTTTTCTGATATAATCAGGAGGATAAACACCGCCCGTCTGGAGCCAATGTGTGTCAAGTATGAAATTGAACAAATCCGGATCTGTATCCTCTATCATAATATCAAGCTGGGTTCTGCCGTCGTATTTCTCCAATTCAAAATGATGGTTATGGTACGCATATTGCAAGCCTGCATCTTTGAATTTTTTTGCGGCAGGCGTAAAATCAGCAATATACTTTTTCATTCCTTCAACAGAACGATACTCTTCGGGACTCCAACCAAGACCCACAGTTTTACAACCAAGTGCTTTATGCTCATCAATAAGAGCATCGGTATCATTAAGGATCCTTTCCATCGGTACGTGAGTAAGGCAAACTTCCATATTGTATTTTTTGCAGTATTCAGCTACCTTGTAGTTATCCAACTTTCCTATACCGGAAACCTGGACTACCTCAACTCCTATTTCTGAAAGCTTTGAAAGTACATTGTCAAGATCTTCAAATGTGTCAATGATGCTGTGAAAATTAAAAAGTGTGATTCCAAGTTTCATAACGCTACCTCCATTAATTAATCAATAATTTTTTCTTGCAATTCTTCCCAAAGAAGATATTTCTCATCAAGCTCTTCATTTTTTGATTTGAGCTTTTCAGTAAATTCAATAAGCTTTTCGTAATCAGTCTGAACTTCAGTTGAATTGAGCATATCTTCGATTTCCGTAATCTCAGTTTCGAGCTGAGATATCGCTTCTTCAGTTTTAGTCAACTGCGTTTTAAGCTTTCTTTGTTCAGCCGCAAGTTCCTTTTTAAGCTTATAATCATTAACTTTATTTTCAGGCTTTTCTTTTACTGCAACATTTACAGGAGAGCCTGATTTTCTTTCAAGATAATAATCGTAATTTCCAAGATGCTCAGTTATACCGTTTTCGTTCAACTCAAGAATGCGTGAACTGAGTTTGTTGATAAAATATCTGTCGTGAGAAACAATCAGCATTGTACCGCTATAATCAAGCAAGGTATTCTCAAGTTCTTCTCTTGAAAAAGCATCGAGATGGTTTGTCGGCTCGTCAAGAAGTAAAAGATTAAATCCGCCAAGCATCAATTTCAGCAAAGCGATTCTTGCTCTTTCTCCACCGCTTAACTCGCGCATTAATTTAAACACATCGTCGCCCTTAAACAAAAATGCCGCCAAAGCATTTCTAATCGTTGTCTGCATCATCTGCGGATAAGCAGACCATATTTCTTCGATCGCAGTTTTATTAAGATCAAGCTTTGCCTGAACCTGATCGAAATAGCCCCTTGAAACATTTTCACCAAAGATAAACTTACCGTCATCCGGCTTATATTCACCCATTAGAGTTTTCAGAAGCGTTGTCTTACCGCAGCCATTATCGCCCAGCAAGAAGACTTTTTCTCCTCGGGTAATATGCAGATCGATATTTTTAAATATACATTTATTACCAAAAGACTTGGTCAAGCCGTTTGCAATTATAACATCGTTTCCACTGACATATTTCGGTTCAAAAGAAACACGTATACGTTCAACTTTACTGTCAGGAACAACTAATTGCTCTTTTATTCGTTCAATCTGCTTTAATTTACTCTCCGCAGTCTTAATATTCTTCTCTCGGTTCCACTGACGTTGCTGTGCCACAATACCTTCTATACGTTCAATTTCTTTAATATCGTTTTCGTATTTTTCTTCAATAGCCTTCTGTTCAGCTTTTTTCTTTTTGATAAAATCCGAATAATTTCCTTTATAGCATCTTACTTTATTTCCTTCAAGTTCAACTGTTTTATCAGTTATTTTGTCAAGAAAATATCTGTCGTGAGATATAACAAAAACTGCACCTGTATAATTTTTCAAAAAAGACTCAAGCCACTCAACAGACTTGATGTCAAGGTGATTTGTAGGCTCATCAAGCAAAAGAAGATTACTTTTTGAAAGAAGAAGCTTTGCAAGTGCGATTTTAGAACGTTGACCGCCACTCAGTTTATCGGTAGTCATCGAAAAATCTGACTCATCAAAACCAAGACCTGTCAAGGCACTGCATGCTCGGTTTTTGTAAGTAAGTCCGCCTTCATTCTGAAATCTGAGGGTAAGTTCATCCTGAAGTTTAATATTTTCATCAGCATCTCCGATACCATTAAGAAGCTTATAATTAACACTTTCGAGCTCAGCTTCCATATCAGAAAGATAATCAAAAACGCTTAAAATCTCATCAATAAGAGTGCGTCCTTTCTCGGAGCAGGTATGCTGTTCCATATACCCTACTCTTACATCCTTTGACTTAACAACAACACCCTCGTCAGGCTCAAGTTCACCCCTGATAAGATTAAACAATGTAGTTTTACCGACACCGTTAGCACCTATAAAACCAACCTTTTCTTTATCATTAATATCAAAATTAACTTTAGAAAACAATTCCCGTTCACCGAAGGAAAAGGATAAATTCTGAACATTTAATACTGTCATAAAAAACTCCGAAATCTTAATAATTAGATTTTACAACAAACTAATCAATAAAACAAGTATAAATTTAAAAGCTCTCCGCATAGCAGAGAGCTTTATTGTCAAATTATTCGGTTTCTTCATCTGACGGTGTTTCATTTTCAGAATCATTTCCCAAATCGCTATTCGAATCGTTATCCGGCTTTTCAGTGTCCGGAGATTCTGTGTTACCTTCAGTCGGGCGTGTAGGAATAGAGGGTAACAAATCACTGATATTCGGGAATCTGTTAGATGTACTTACTTCTGTCGTTTCTGAAGCATCATTCTGTGTGCCTGTATTGCCTGTCGGATCATAACTATTATCCGATGATAAGCCATTTGACGAACCATTACCACCGTTAGAGTTGTTTCCCGAGTTATTGGAACTGCTGGGTTTACGGTTGTTTGTTACAAGATCAAGAACACTCTTTCTGTCAGGAGAAAGAATTATATTTGTTTCTCCGTAAAGAGCTTTCTGCAACTTTTGAGCACAAGCTGTATAGTCAGCGATCCAAGCCCAATGACCGTCAATTTTTGTAGACACTCTGTCAACATAATCTTCGCCCGGCAAAACAATTTCAACAAGCTTATAATCCATCCAACCGTTTGAATAGGCCTGAGCTATCAACGTTGCAACCTCAGACTGTGTATAGCCTGTCCTGAGGAACGGAGAAACTTGTTTGAAAGCGTTAAGAAGCTGTCCGTTTGTTGCAGACTTAGCACTGTCAAGAAGACCTTTGATAACCGAACGCTGTCTTCTTGTTCTGCTTATATCGCTGTCTGCATCACACTTACGGATTCGGCTGTAAATAAGAGCCTGTGAACCGTTAAGAGTAGCTTTTCCTGACGGGAAATTCTTATGTGAAGATGTACGTCTGATATACTTTGACTCATAGTCCTGAACTTCAACTGTAACACCACCCAAAGCGTCAATAAGCTTCGGAAAAGACTTGAAATCTACCGCAATAAACTGATCAATTTCAATTTTGAAGTTATTTTCAACGGTATTAAGAAGTGTTGTCGGACCGCCGTATATATAAACTGAATTAAGTTTGAAATAATAATCGTAATACGTTCCGTTTGATCTCGGCAAAGACATATATGTCCAGCTGTCACGCAAAAGTGAAACAAGCGTTATGGTTTCGGTTCTCTTATTAATGGAAACCAACATCATAATATCTGAACGGCCTGAATCAGCCTTACCTGTTTCACTGTCAACACCGCAAAGAAGAACATTTATAACATTTTTGCTGAACATCTTCTCTCCGCCGTTGTTTGCCCACGAATAAAGGAATCCGTTGAGAGAATTGGCATCAACATCGCCCATGGCCTGCCAATTATGATCTTCTTCAAAAATAGTTTGTTCAGTAAACGGTTCATTAAAATCGATACCGCTGTCACCGTAGCTTCCGTCAGAAAAATAATAGAGATAAAAATAACCGAGACCGCCACCGCAGCCCAAAAGAATAACAATTACAAGCAATAATGCTATTATCTTAAGATTCTTCTTCTTTTTTCTGGTGAAAAAATTACCTTTTTTCTTCTTTTTACTCTTAACTTCCATGTTGTTTTCAGGTGTTACAAAACTATTGATATTTTCAAAATTTTCATCAGCACGCGGGTTCATATAGAAATCCGCATTACCTTCTGAATATGATGAGATATCAATGTAATCATCATTACTGTCTGCAAAATTCACTTCTATATCAGCAGCAGGCTTTTCGTAAGATTTAACATCTTCATCTTCAGTTGAAAGATAGTGTTCATACTTCTTATTGAACTCGTAAAGATCATTCAGTTCTTCTTTTGTAATCTTATCTTTATCCATCTTACCATATCACTCCATTCAACAATGTAAAGTGTGAAAGTGTGTTTTAAAAGTCCGGAAGCGAACAATTTAATCTATTGTTCGCTTCAGATTCAAAAATATTCCTCTTAATTTTTAGGCTCAATCTTTCCGTAAAGATTTGTACCTGCGGAATCTGAACGCGGAGCACGTGTCGGCTGAGATGTAACTGAAGATTTCGCAGTATTTTTGCTTCTGTAATCGTTTCTGCGTCCACCTCTCTGGCTCGGATTTGTAGCAGTAAATCCTTCTGCAAGAGTGATTACAACTCTTCTGTCACTTTCAGAACCAACTGAATGTGAATCAACACCCTCAATTTCCTGTATTGTTGTATGAATAATTCGTCTTTCATACGGGTTCATCGGATCAAGTGAAACGTTACGTCCGTACTTTTTGACCCTTGCAGCATTTTTCTTTGCAAGCTCACGAAGAGTTTCTTCTCTCTTTTCTCTATAATTGCCTGCATTGATTGAAACTCGCTTATAACCATCATTTCCCTTGTTTATAACAAGTCTTGTAAGATACTGGATAGCATCAAGAGTTTCGCCTCTTCTGCCGATTATATAACCGTAGTCATTACCGCAATCAAGCTGAGCAACAACACCCTCATCGTCCTCAGAAACCGAAATAGAAATATCACCGACACCCATACCTTCAAGAATAGATCTGATATACTTTTCAGCCTTCTTTGAAGCTTCACCAACAAACATTTCCTTTTCAAGAGCAGCAGGAGCTTCAATTACTTCCTCAACCTTTTGGGGTTCAGGTTTCTTTTCTTCCTGCTTCTTTACAACCTTCTGCTGTGGCTGAGTTTTAGCCTTAGTTTCCTTAACCTGCTTTTTGGGAGCCGGTTTGATTTCATCGGGAATTTCGTAATATGCTCTTGCTTCAGCAAGAGAACCACCAAAAAGACCTAATGTCTTTTTCTTTGCCATTTTTATAAGCTCAACCTGAACATCCGCATCCCACGGAGCGTTAAGTTCAGCCTTGGCAGCTTCTATAGCTTCTTCGTTAGTAGCACCTTTACCGAATGCTTCCTTTATCAATGGGTTCACCACCTGTAAATACTTTAAATTTAAAATTATACACTAAATCGTGTCAGTTTTCTGATTATTTATTAATTCGCTTTACGCTGTCTTCTCTTGAGCGTCTTTCGATTGTTTCTTTAACCATATCTTTAGCAACATTCTTCTGCGGTGAATAAATTTTCTTCATAACCACAGACTGAATCATAGCAAAAAGATTAGAAACAATCCAATAAACGCCGATACCTGTCGGGAACATCGTTGTAAACCAAACAGACATTGCGGGCATCATAAGCATAGTACAGCCGGCACCCGGCGCATTGGCTGCTGGGTTTGTTTTTTTCTGCTGTAACTGAGTAATATAAGCACTTGCAAGAGAAGTAAGACCGGACAAAACAGGAATAGCCACATACTTTGATTTAAAATCAGGCTTAACGCCAAGCTCAAATCCAAAGAAAATAAATCTGTCGTTAGCTACGAAAGTTTCAACTTTCTGCAATGCAGCCGCAGAAACACCCTCAACACCTGCAGTGAAATACTCAGTGAATTTATCAAAATGCTGAAGAAGATAAAGCGGATAGTACATTTCTGATTTGCCGATATCAAGACCTGTGTCGCCTGCCATTTTAACAAAAGCATCAACAAGAAGGTCTGTCGTGCCCTTATCAAGACCGATTGCATAACGCAACGGGTTGTAAAGAACACCAAAAAGACCGATAATAAACGGAAACTGGATAAGGAGAGGAACACAACCCGCAGACATGGGATTATAACCCTCACGTGCGTAAAGATTCTGTGTTTCTTCCTGAATCTTCTGCTGGTTACCCGCATACTTTTCCTGAATACGTCTTAATTTCGGAGCAAGACGCTGTTGCTTAGCCATTCCCTTCTGCTGATTAATTGTCGTAGGAAGCATAACCATACGAGCAAAAATAGTAAAGAGAATAATTGCAAAGCCATAACTTGCGTTAAGTCCATCAACAATACTGTAGAAAAACAGCATTATATAACCGAATATAGGACTTATAACGTCATATAAAAATTCATAGATACCTGCCACAGCATTCAAACTCCTTTAATGTTTATGACCCTTTTCTTTTTTAGGCGGAACAGGGTCATAACCACCCTTGAACAATTGGTTGCATCTGAGCAACCTTCCTAAAGTTAAAATCGAGCCCTTAAAAGCTCCGTGCACCTGAATTGCTTCAACCGCATAATGTGAACAAGTAGGATAATATCTGCACATAGGCGGCAAATGTGGCGAAATATGCCGTTGATAAAACACAATGACACTGATAAGGCACTTTTTCATTGTTCTATCACGCCTGCCTTTTTCAAATGTTGAAGCATGATTTTTTTTATGTCGGTGCTTTTCTTTTTAATCGTTCTTGTACGAGCTACAAAAACAAAATCATACCCTCCGTTCAACATCGGAGAGATTTCACGAAATGCCGCACGAATTATTCTGCGACAGCGGTTACGTTCAACCGCATTTCCAATTTTCTTGCTTGCAGTTATACCCATACGGCAAATTCCCGCGCGGTTATTTTTTAAAACATAAGTAACCAACGCAGGATCCGAGAATGATTTTCCTCTGCCGTAAGCCCTTCGGAAATCGCTATTTTGCTTTAATACATTAAACTTCATATCGGGCAAAAATATCAAATCCGTTCAACGGTGGGTACAACCCTGAAAATTAGATTAGTAAGTCAACTGCTTTCTGCCCTTAGCTCTTCTGCGAGCAAGAACCTTGCGGCCGTTTCTGTCAGCCATTCTTTTACGGAAACCGTGTTCCATCTTTCTGTGACGCTTCTTGGGCTGATATGTTCTTTTCATTTTTCTAACCTCCGTTTCAAAACGTGAAAATTTTCGGATTATCCGATTAATTACACTATACTGCCTTATCCGCATAGTGCCTACAGAATAGTATTATATATCAACATCATCAATATGTCAATGATTATTTTTCTATATATTGATGTTTTTTACGTAAACACTAAAGGAGTGCCTGAGCACCCCTTTAATTTAAAATCTTTACTTTTTCTTTGCAAAGAGTCGCTGGAAGAATTTTACAATTTCAACAAGCGGAATAATTGAAAGTCCGAGGCTGAAAGCGATTGCATATTCTTCCCAACCGATAGAAACGAACTCAAAAGCTTTTGCAAGGAACGGAATCTCGATAACCACAGTTGTAAGAACAAGAGCTAAAGCTGCTGCACCAAGAAGCCATTTGTTATTTTTATTCAACATAAATAAACTTCCTCGCTGAGAACGCATATTAAAGCTCTGGAAGATTTCAGCAAGGCTCATCGTTAGGAAAGCCATTGTCATACCGTCAGCACTTTCAACACCGAAAGCCCATGTTTTTGTTTCAATGAAGTGACCGATAAAATATGATGCAATTGTAAGAATTGCAACCAAAACACCCTGATATGCAACATCAAAACCTACACCGCCGGCAAAAATACCTGCTTTCGGATCACGCGGAGCTTTTTTCATTGAATCTGCTTCGCCGTGTTCCATACCAAGTGCAAGAGCAGGAAGACTGTCTGTAATAAGGTTAATCCAGAGCATATGAACCGGCTTAAGTATTGTGAATCCGAGAAGTGTTGCAACAAAAACGCTCACAACTTCTGCAAGGTTTGAAGAAAGAAGGAACTGGATAGCTTTTCTGATATTTGCATAAATTTTTCTGCCTTCACCTACCGCTGCGACAATTGTAGCGAAGTTATCGTCAGCAAGAATCATATCCGCAACATTCTTTGTAACATCAGTGCCTGTGATACCCATTCCGATACCGATATCGGCAGACTTAATACTCGGTGCGTCATTTACACCGTCACCTGTCATTGCAGTTACCTTGCCTCTGTGCTTCCAAGCGTTAACAATACGAACTTTATGCTCAGGCTGAACACGTGCATATACGCTATACTTGTCAATAACCTTATCAAGCTCTTCGTCACTCAATTTGTCAAGTTCCTGACCCATAATCGCCTGTGACGGATCATCAAGGATACCAAGCTCAGCAGCGATTGCTACAGCTGTATCGATATGGTCACCCGTAATCATAATTGCACGGATGCCTGCACCCTTACACTCTTCAACAGCAAGTTTAACTTCAGGTCTAACAGGGTCAATCATACCAGAAAGACCAATAAAGATCATATCTTCTTCAAGAGAAGCAGGTTCAAAAGATTCAGGCTTAGCTGAATATTCTCTGTAAGCACCAGCAAGAACACGGAGCGCCTTATCTGCCATACCCTTGTTTGTCTTTCTGATTTCTTCTCTGTGAGCATCTGTCATCGGCACTACGCCGTTTTCAGTAAGAACAGATGTACATCTCTTGAGGATTTCATCCGGTGCACCCTTGGTATACTGAACAAACTTATCGTTTTCAGAATGAACCGTACTCATCATCTTTCTCATTGAATCGAACGGTGCCTCACCAACACGAGGAGCAACTTTTTTCAATTCATTCTTGTTGAGATTAATTTTATAAGCGTAGTTTACAAGGGCAGCCTCTGTAGGTTCGCCGACTGCTTCACCGATATCTTCATCAACCTCTGCATCTGTGCAAAGACACATAGCTTTTGCAAGCAGATTATCATCTTTAGTATGATTTTCAACAACAGTCATCTTGTTCTGTGTAAGAGTACCTGTTTTATCTGAACAGATAATCTGTGCACAGCCAAGAGTTTCAACCGCAGTAAGCTTACGGATAACCGCATTTCTCTTTGCCATCTTTGTTACACCGATTGAAAGAACAATCGTAACAACAGCCGCAAGACCCTCCGGAATAGCTGCAACAGCAAGGCTGACAGCAACCATAAATGTATCGATAATTACTTCAGGAGTAAACTCGCCCGCCTTGATAACACCGACAGCAAACATAACCACACAAATTCCAAGAACAAGCCATGTAAGAATTTTACTGAGACCTGCAAGCTTTTTCTGAAGCGGAGTCTGTTCATCCTGAGCAAGAGTAAGAGCGTCTGCAATCTTACCCATTTCAGTATTCATACCTGTTCCGCAAACAACAACTGTTCCTCGGCCGTAAACAACGGTACTTCCCATATAAACCATATTCTTACGATCGCCGAGAGGAACTTCCTTTTCGTTTGAAAGTGTATCTGCCTTTTTAACAACAGGAACGGATTCACCCGTAAGAGCACTTTCTTCAACCTTCATTGAAGCACACTCGAGAATTCGTGCATCGGCCGGAACAGCATCACCTGCTTCAAGAAGAACGATATCACCCGGCACAAGGTCTTCGCTGTGAACAACCATAAGCTTACCGTCACGAAGGACCTTGGAGTTTGCCGCAGTCATTGTCTTAAGTGCTTCAATAGCTTCCTCAGCCTTACTCTCCTGAATAACACCAAGAACTGCGTTAAGTATAACAACAAACAAAATAATAAATACGTCTGCGAAAGACTCGCCTTCCCAGACCGCAGTAACACCCGAAAGTGCTGCAGCAACAAGAAGAACAATGATCATCGGGTCAGCCATTTGCTTGAAGAACTTGACAATCATGCTCTCTTTTTTGCCTTCCTGAAGCTTGTTTTTGCCGTGCTCAGCAAGTCTTTTTTCAGCTTCAGCTGTTGTCAGACCTTCTTTGACAGCTTTAAGTTCATCAAGAACCGAAGTACTGTCCATTGAATAAAACTTCATTTGAATTCTCCCTTCAGAATTGAATATAAACTAAAAGACCAAGAAACAGCTGACTGTAACTTGGTCTTAAATCACATAAAACTCCGCACAGCGCTGCTGCACATGAGTCTCGTTTATAAAGATATGCCAGGCCGAAGCCGTGTACTTGTTGACATATCCACACTATCGTGTAAACTACTCCCTCATGGGTGGTCAATTTATTATATTTTAACAAAAATAAGTAAAAATGTCAACTGCACGCTGTTAAGCAAATGTAAACACATCCTGAACAAACAATAAATTTTATAAACTGATAACCAAGCTGTCTGTTTTTTTCACCTTTCCGTTCACAGTTATAACTGCATTCTTCGGAACATATAATTTTGCTCTACAAGTCACAGGATATTCAAGGTTAACAAAAGTTCTATTGTCGTCTGCTTCACAGTTAAACTTAATCAGACCCTTAACTGTCGGTACCGTGCAAGAAATACTATGGTGCAAATCATACTGTGGTTTAATTTCAAACTCGTTATACCCTGCACTCACAGGTTTTATACCTGCAATATGCTTACTCATAATAACCAGTGGTCCGCCTGTCCATGCGTGGTTTGAGGTACCGTCATTTTTAATCCAGTTTTCCCATAAAGTTGAATAATTCTCATCAATCATCTCATGGTATCTCTCGCACATTCTTTTTTCTGCAAGAAAATATCTGCCCATTCGGCACAACGCCTCAAGCACATAATACTCCATATACGGGCTTGAATTTCTTGTGTTGAAAAGCACCTTTTCTATCTGATGATATTTTTCTTCAGGACAAAGACCGGAGAGAACAGCAACAGCATTTCCTCTGTCATCATAACCCTCATTGCCGGAACTCCTATACCCTTCACCTGACCACAGTGACTGATATGCCGAATAAAGATTTTTCATTTTTTCTGTTAACTCAACCGTTATTTTTTTGTCATCCAAGAGTTCTGCCATATTTCTGACATTTGACAAAGCATAGTAATACCAAGCATTTTCAAGAGGAGGAATATCAATTTTTGAGCCCCAGTCCTGCCAATCCCAGGATCCGCTTCTGTGTTCAACAAGACCACTATCACTGATTTTCCATAAATTAACGTAGTCAACTGCTGATTTATAAACACTCTTTATAAAATCAACATCGCCTGTGTACATATAGTATGTCCAGAATCCACAAACGCCTGCAAGCTGCTGACAAGGAAGTTCGAAATAATCGTTCTTAATAGGCACTACAGTCTGCAAAACCTTAGTTGTAGGATCTATATGCGAAAGCATTGTGTTTACACCTTTAAGATAGAGTTCATATGATGAAGGATCAAGGCTATATACAGTCATCATCATTTCATTTGTTACGTCGCCCCACCACTGAGCTCTTTCTCTGTCAGGACAGTCCATAAAATTATCACGCATGGTAACATACAGTGTACGCAATGATTTCCGCCAAAGAACATTCATATCATTGTTTTCACATTTAAATTCTCCGCAGAACTCCGTGTTATATCCACTTTCTCTATATTTAAGAGCTAATATTTTAACTCCCGACGGAATCTCATAAGTAATATATTCACCGTTAAACCATGCAGGTGATTCAAATTTTTGTATACCGTCTTTTGTTACATACGTACTGTGAATTGAGCCTGTATGTGTGTTTTCGGTAGTAATTACAATCTTCTTTCCTGCTTTGGACTCGACCTTGATATATGGAGTAAGTTGAGCATTATACGGCACTTTAAGTGTAAATTTTTTCTTCAGTCTGAAACTTTTATTTACAAAATCACCGCTGTTTATATAATCCTTTAAACCAAAATCTTTAAACAAAGGAATTTCTCTAAGATAGGTTTCTCCCCAACATACTTCTCCACCTACTGCATACTCAGTTGCATTTTCCCATGCAGAAAAATCATATTCCTGTTGATTCCAACCAGAAAATTCATCACGTGCATCAAAGAAAATATTACTTTCGGGAAGTCTGTAGTTCGGCTGAAGCTTACCCTTATCCTCTTTAAAAGCCGGGTTTATAATAGCCTTCCAACTTTCATCCGAAAGAACTGAAAAATCACCATCAACAGCTTCAAACAATAATCCACCCTGCCCGGCATCAGAACTTGAATAGCTAGCTTCATTTCCCCAATACCAAACCAAAATGCTAAAAAGATTCTCACCGTTAACAAGATAACCGGAAATATCAATCTCATCGTAATAACAGCCTGTCGGTGTCGGGCCTCTTTTAAGACCGCCCTCACGCACAACACAGACACCATTAATATAAAGCCAATATTTGTTTTCTGCTGCAATCCGTGCTATAAGCTTTTCGGGAACATTTGCAATATCTATCTTTTTATTGAAACAAAGCCATGCATTTTTATCGTCTTTGGCACTGTCAAGCCAAATCCATTTCGCTTTCCAATCATTTTTCTGCACTCTTTTATAACTCATAATATCCCACCTGAGCTGAAATAAAATATTATAATTTTATTTTATCATACTGAAACTTCCTTTTCAAACAAAAAATAATAGCCACATAGGCCTTTCAGCTTTTGTGACTATTTGGTGCGGATAACAGGACTTGAACCTGCACGCTTTCGCACCAGATCCTAAATCTGGCGTGTCTGCCAATTCCACCATATCCGCTTTTGCCCGTTTATTATATCATAAGAACAACAAAAGTCAAGGAATTAACTACTCTTTATCTTCTTAAGAGCACCTATTTCAAGTCTGCTTACCTGTGCTTGAGAAATTCCGACTTCATTTGCAACCTCAGTCTGAGTTTTACCAAGCATAAAACGTAAATTCAGGATTCTCTTCTCTCTGTCCGAAAGTGCACGTATTGCGTCACAAAGCAAAATTTCATCCATCCAGCTGTCTGCTGTGTTTTTATCACCAATCTGATCCATAACAAAGATTGCCTCACCGCCGTCATTATACACCGGTTCATACAACGAAACAGGATCAACAATTGCTTCAAGAGAAATAACTACATCCTCTTTCTTCATATCAAGCTCTTTTGAAATTTCCTCAATTGTCGGTTCACGATCAAGCTCATTTGAAAGCTTTTCTCTCACCTGAATTGCCTTATACGCTGTATCTCTCATGGATCTGCTTACTCTGACTGAATTATTATCTCTGAGGTACCTGCGCACTTCGCCGATAATCATCGGTATGAAATGAGAAAGTTATAGATGTGAAAAGGAGAGTTATCTATGACACGTAAGGAAGCATTAAAAAAGGCAATTGAAATCTTATCTGAATCCCCTGAAAACATTGATATTACGAGGTTTTTACAGGATATTCACGACGAATTACCATTGATACATTGGACTGATAAATCAATCAAAGATACGGTTGAACAGTTTATTATTGACAACGGCAGAGTGCCAACTGCAACTGACTTCAAGAAAAAAGGTATGCCCCCTCACCCGGTTTTTAAACAGAAATATAACAAGACACTTGCAGAATGGTTAAACGAAAACTATCCAGTTTCAAAAGCTACATCCGAAGAGCTAAAGCTTAAACATACGGAAAACTTCAAAAAAGACTATGAACGTATCAAACCAAAGAGCAAAGAAGAATTCAATCAAAACAGATCTAAAGGAACACTCGGTTGGCAATCAGTAGCAAAGTATTATGATTGTACATCATGGCTTAAACTGATTAATATACTTGATTTGCCGATATATGTAGATCAAAAACAACATCCTACTATTAAAGTTAATATAATTACAGATTATGATTTTTTAGATTAATTTAAAAATTATATAGTAAGACCGCTACTGTCCGGTTGTACTGATCAGTAGCGGTCGATTACATTATTTAATTGGAACAGAGATATATGAGAGAAGCATTTCAAAGATTGATTTAATGAAATTCAAAATCATTTCGAAAATATCAACTCTAGCATCCTGCTGTGTTGAATCCGTCGTATCACCAGTGAGAGTGTCTTCGACTTCTGTATCTTCTGATTCAGGAACATTAGGTTCAACTTCAGTTTCAGAATTATCCTCAACCTCAATTTCAGGAGACTGATCGATAAGTGAGATATACTCAACATACTCTGACGATGTTTCAAGAATAACTTCTGCAGGTTTAGACTGGTCAACATTTGCAAGAAGTGTACCCGCCTGATTGAGCAACTCAACATCAAGCTGATCAATCACACCGTCGTGGTTGCAGTCTGCTGCCATATAAACAGCTTCGCCTACATCTTCCTTTGTAAGCATTCCGTTTGCAAGGCAGGAAACAAGAACTGCATCCATACCATCGTACCAACCGTCACCGTTGACGTCGCCGAAAACAAGAATTGTGTATTCGTAGGTGGTTTCATCTGAGCTTATAAAAGTAACTATTGAACCTGTGCCTAATATTCTGTCAGCTGTCGGAGGACCATAATCAAGATGAATATCGCCACATCCACTTAAATAATCTTGGTCCAAATCAGAAAATGTAACTCCTGATGAAATACCGTAAATTAATCTGTTTTCGGTATCAATCACTGTCGTTGAACCTTCTTTAGGTTTCACATCAAGAATATGATTGTTTTCATGGCAACCACAGTTTTCACATATACCATTTACATAACTATGACTTCCAAAAGATTCGATGTAAACTTCATACTGTAATTCGCAATTAACACATTCATAAATATCAACACCATCACGAGTGCATGTCATTGGAATTGATACAATCCTTCGGTAAGTGTGATTTGATGTAAATTCAGTTGAAACTTTAACTTTGAAGCTGCCGGTTCGATCACTTGAATAATAGCGCGACGCTATATAGTACGTCTGACCCGCAATCAAATCGTATTCAATCACAAAGTTTAGATCATCATAATCATCACTGCTTGCGAGTTCATTCATATCCGAATCGTACAAGTAACCGTAAGTATCGTAAGCTGAGTCAGAATAGAAATAATATGTACCATCAGTTTCAGGTGTGAAACTAAAGTAAACCTTCTCACCATTTGCGGTAATATTCACATCAGTTAATTCATTTAATTTAATTTCAGCTATCACTTTGCCGCACTCAATACACTCTCCGTTTGAAACCCTATGATCTGACGATTCTACAGAAAGTTCATACACAACTTCATTGCACAAAGAACAAGTATGTTTTATACTACCAGAACATATACACGTTGCAGGAACAGTATCAACAACAACAAGTTCATCAATGTCTCCGGTTACAGAATAATGGCAAGTGCTGTTTATTAATGTATCATTTCCTTCACCGATAACAATTGCCGCAACTGACTCCTCATCGCCACGATAGAAGATATGTTTCAGATTACGATCATATCCGAAAGCATAATTATCAATCTTCTTTATTCCCGAACCCATAACTACATATTTCAAATTATCACACCAGGCAAATGCATAGTTCATTATACTTTCCACACCGTTACCGATCTCAACGCTTTTCAGATTATAACACGCATGAAAAGCAGCTTCACCTATAGTTGTAACACCATCTCCAATATAAACTGAAGTTAAACTATCACAAGAATAAAACGCCTCACCATCTATAATCTCAACACTATCCGGAATGGCTATAGTTTCAAGGTTATCGCAATTGTAAAATGCTCTCCAACTAATTGTTTTAACCGTATCAGGAATTGTATAACTTGTATCTGTTCTTCCGGCAGGATATTTAATCAGTACAGTTCTATTCTTGTTGAAGAGTATGCCGTTTTCATCGCTTGAATACATAGCATTATCTGCACTGACAGTTATACTTTCAAGATTA
>JAZRNR010000087.1:0-3551 GCA_045648305.1 Acutalibacteraceae bacterium | reverse complement strand
CTTGGTTATCAAAATTATCGGGACGGCTAACCGTCCCGACATATTTTTTAGAACTTAACAGGCATGTAAGCTGTTGTAACCTTTGACCAATCATCAACTGAATCTGATGATTCATTCATAAGTGTATATGCAATCTTGATATCCATACCCTTGAGTGTCGCAATAATTTCTTCTTCAGTCTCATATTTTGAAGTATCAATATAAGCATCTAAAGCAATATAATTGCCTCTTCCGGTAGGAATACCGTATTCAGAGTCAAGTTCGGTATCAATAATCAAAGACTCTGTCTGTTTGGACTTAACAAATCGCATTGCAGCATCTTTTGGATAAGTATTAAGAACGTAAACAAAAACGCTTACGTGCTTCCATTTTGTTCCGCTTGCTATCATCTTTTCAGCCTTAGCCTTATCAATACCTAAGTCCCCTGCTTTTTCTTTAAGGTGACGTTTCATATTGTCGCTTACGCTGTCAAGAGATTTCTGTATACTGATGTGATACACTTCACCTGTTTTCTCAGTTGTTTTCGTTGTTGCTCCCGCTTTGGTTGTTCCGTCAATCTTTTCCGGATACATCGTTACGTCAACCTTGAAGGTTCCGTTCTCAGCCGAAGGTAATGCAAGCTCACCTGTAATATTGGTATCTGCTTCTGTTGTCGGCTGCTCATCATCACCTTTTTTACAACCGAACGCTGAGAGTAAAAC
This sequence comes from Acutalibacteraceae bacterium, assembly GCA_045648305.1. Taxonomy (GTDB): domain Bacteria; phylum Bacillota; class Clostridia; order Oscillospirales; family Acutalibacteraceae; genus CAG-488. The sequence continues at coordinate 2,850 of JAZRNR010000087.1, read as the reverse complement.
ACCTGCAACAAGCACAAGTGAAGCTGCTCTGATTAAAATATTCTTGTTCATAATCTACCTCTTATTTCTGCCATTTATATGGCTTTTTCTTTGAAATCCAATCTTTCTTGATTGTCTGTCTTGAACGCGCGATTGCAAGTGCATTGTCAGGGACATCCTCAGTAATAACCGAACCTGCAGCCGTATAACTGTTCTTGCCTACACTTACAGGAGCAACAAGGTACGTACTGCATCCGATAAATGCATGATCATCGACCTTTGTACGGTTCTTTTCCTTACCGTTGTAATTAACCGTTGCACATCCGCAACCTACGTTGATATCTGAACCGAAGTCTGCATCACCGATATACGAAAGATGCGAAACACTCGTTCTGTCGCCGACTTTTGCATTTTTGAACTCAACAAAGTTACCTGCCTTAACATCTTCACCGATAACACAATCCGGTCTTACTCTTGCAAACGGACCGATTGATGTTCCGTTCTTGATTGTTGATGAATAACACTGAGTGTTGTTAAGCGTAACATTGTCACCGATAACACTGTTTTCAATAAAGCTGTTCGGACCGATTATACAGCCTTCGCCGATAACAGTATCCCCTTTGATGACTGTTCCGGGGAGAATCTCTGTTTCAGCACCGATTTTAACATTCGGACTTATCATAACACCGTCAGCGCAAGGGATTGAAACACCGCCAAGCATAAGGTCTTCCATAACCTTTCTGCGTGCAATTTCATTAAGCTTCTGAAGCTGTATCCTGTCGTTAGCGCCAAGCACGGCATCAGGATCGCCTGCTTCGTAAGCAACAGCATTGAGATTCTTTTCAAGGATAACCTCAATAGCATCCGTCAGGTAATATTCCGCCTGATTTTTCTTGTCGTGCATTTCGACAATACCCTCAAGCGACTCAAGCAAAACAGAACAGTTGAACCAGTATGCACCCGAGTTTACTTCATTTATCATCTTCTCGGCATTGTTTGCATCATTCTCTTCAACAATCTTCTTAAGGCATTTATCCTTGTTACGGATAATTCTGCCGTAACCTGCAGGATTGTCAATCTTTGCTGAAATGATTGTAACCGCATTTTTATGTGAAGTATGATATTCGTATGCTGTACTGATTGTCTTCGCATCAATAAGCGGAGCATCGCCGTTAAGAATAAGAATATCGCCCGGGGTGTGAGCCTTGATAAAATCTTTCGCCTGCATAACAGCGTGACCTGTACCAAGCAACTCTTTCTGTTCAACGGTGCTGAACTTTCCGCCAAGGTGAGCTTCAAGAGCTTCGCGACCGTGTCCCGTAACGATGCATATATCGTCAACACCGCCTGCGATTGCCGCATCAGTCACCCAGTCAATCATAGGTTTGAAAAGCACCTCAGCAAGAGCCTTGGGCTTTGATGTTTTCATACGTTTGCCCTCGCCTGCCGCGAGAATCAATGCACAATTTCGTCCCATAAACAAACCTCCGATTCCAATATACAATTATACAAATTTATTATCGCACAAAACTTGTGAAAATACAAGTTTTTTTTGGCTGTTGATACCTGTTCTTTTAACTTGATTTTTGTGATTTATGGTTGTATAATGACAACCATAGAAAGCGAGGAGAAAATTATGACATTAGGAACAATTTATGTTATTTTCAAAAAGTTAATCTGCCTCATTTCAGCAATTATGCTTATGGTAGTTGGTGCAGACGAAAAAGCCCTTCCGTCACCTGACGGAGCAGAAGTCATTGCAAAGAACACCTATGTGCTTACCGATTATCAGATGTCATCACAGGGTGTGACAAATGACGGTGAATATTTCTATTTCAGCGGCAATGAAAACCTCGGCAAAGCTGATATGGAAAACGGTGAAATTTTCCTTATCAATGCAAATCCCATTCCTAAAGAGCTTAAGGACAAGGGTTGCAACCACATCGGCGGACTGAGCTATTATAACGGCTACATTTATGCCGCTGTTGAGGATGGTCCGGATTATCTTAATTCCTTTATTGTTCTTTACGATGCAGAAACTCTTAAATTTACCGGAAAATATTACGAGCTTCCGCACGAATTGCATATTGAAGGTGTGCCATGGTGTGCAGTAGACGTTGAAAGAAATTATCTTTATACAGCCGAGTGGTCAAACGCAACCGTACTCAATGTTTTTTCACTCGACGATATGAGTCTTGTGAAAACTGTTCCGCTTTCTGAGCCTATTGACAGAATTCAGGGAGCTGAAATGTTTAACGGTAAGCTCTATATGTCCTGCGACGAGCTTAACGATATGAAGAGAATTTTCACTCTCGACGTTGAAACAGGCAAAGTTGAAGTATGCTTCACAAGAAATATCGGTGAAGTTTTCGAAGCAGAGGGTCTTACAGTTTTTGCTGACGAAAACGATGAACCTGTCATCTGTGTCCTCGACCGTGGCGAACGACGTAAAAGCTCCAATCTTACATTCTATAAGCTTTCATAAACGATATCCATTACAACACAAAAATACACAAGGGAAGGTTTCATAACACGAAGCCTTCCCCTGTTTTTTTATTGATTCTGTTATAATACCGGTGAGGTTTTATTCGTTTATACAGTCTAATAAGTGAAAGGACACCTTTTAGAGAGGAGGATGCCGATGGATAACGGTACAAGTAGCTACCGCCGTTTCCTTGATGGTGATGACAGCGGTTTTGTTGAGATAATAAAAGAATACAAAGACGGACTTATGTTTTACATCAACAATTTTGTCCGTAATTTACATATTGCTGAAGAGCTGACGGAAGATACGTTTGTTAAAATAGTAACCAAAAAGCCTCGTTTTTCGGGCAAATCAAGTTTTAAAACGTGGCTTTATGCAATCGGCAG
>JAZRNR010000086.1:0-15911 GCA_045648305.1 Acutalibacteraceae bacterium | reverse complement strand
GTCCGTTACCTCATCAGAATCTGCGGACCGTCCGGGAGGCCGGTCCCTACGAGCACAGAGTCAGATTGTGCAAAATCAAAGAACTCTACAAACCCGAATTTGTAACGTAAAAACGGAGCGGGTTATCCGCTCCGTTTTGTGTGTTATCAGAAATTAACTGTTACTGTTTCGCCTGCTTTGAGATTCAGGGTCTGAGTCTTATCTGAAATTCCGCATGAAACAAGGATTGTCTGGTCGATATCTGATGTGATTGTAGCTGATACCGTACCGTTATCGAGGTTCCATGTCATATTATCGATTGTTGCCTGTGTTCTTGCCTTGATGCAGTTGATTTCACCGACTGAGAAGCCTGAATTCGGTGCAGCAGGAAGAAGCTCAATTCTGCCTGTGTTTGAATAAAGCAAGCTTTCGTGAACAACACCGAGGTAACCGATTGCAAAGTCTGTACAGTAAGCACTGCTACGGTTATAGTGGTGGTTTGTCATAAGTGAATCGTAGAAAATACCGCGGTTAACAAGGTCAACGAGTGCACCTGTAACATTGTCTGAATCCTTAAGTCTTGCTGCGATAAGAGCTCTGTGCACGAAAGCATGGCTTGCTTCGTTTTCGCTTGCTCTGTTTTCGATAGCCTGCACGCATGCATTAAAGAGTGCCGGATTGTCCTGTGTTTCGAACATCGGCCATACACAGTAGAGGTGGCTGATATGACGGTGAAGGTTATTTTCTTCAAAGTCAACCGTTGCCCACTCCTTGAGTGCGCCTGTTTCGTCGTAGAGATACGGCGGAACCTTTGCCATAAGTGCTTCCCACTTGCTTGTGTCAGCATCAGCGTCAACACTCTTCATTATTTCGATAAGCATTCCGAATGTGTTGTTACAAGCTGAAATATCAATAGCTGTATTTGCTGTTGACGGATTCGGATAGTTTGCAGGATTATTTTCGGGAGAATAGCTCGGAAGGATTGTGTATGTTTCGCCTTCATTAAGTGCTGTCTTGCCCTTTTCATAATGGATTCTGCCTTCAGCATCTGTATAATATTCAGGTGAGAACATCTGCTCCCAATAGTTTGCAGCCTTTACAAGAAGCGGAAGAAGAATTTCACTTCTGAGGTCAAGGTAACCCTTTGCTTTGATTGCTTCAACCTGTTCGTCAGTAAGGTCTTCCTCTGTTACTGAAAGAACTGATCTGAGTTCTTCGATATTGAACTGATCGTTAAGAGGAACCTCTACATCACCGTAGCACTGAAGTGTTTCATATATCGGCTGAAGCATCCAGTTTGTTCCTGCATTCCAATAACGGAACGGATATGCATAGTCACTTTCTGTAAGAACACCTCTGTCACTGTCTGAGTGAACAGGAGCCTGGATTGCATCTGTAAATCCGTGAGTAGCGTAAGCATTGGACTCCCAATCATCAACCTGGCGAAGAATGAAGCTGATAAAGCCCATATATGTGCTTTCCATATTGCTTGTGTTCATTGAAGAAACCTGAAGGTTAACGTTTGCGTCCATTGTGAAACGGCAACCCCACTGGGTATTCCATTCGCCTGACCACATACCGCCAAGACGCGGTGTTGCAGAGCCTGCACAGCAAAGGTATGCATATCTTGCATTGTAGTAGAATCTTTCCATAAGGTCAGAATTGAGATCATCCTTAAGAATCTGTGAAAGAATGAGCTGCTCATTTGCCTTTTTGCTGTTACCTTCGCCAAGACGGAATGTTACTGCATTGTATTCAGGAGTAAAGATATCTGTATGTGCCTTAAGTGCAGCGTCATAGCTGAATTTGCCGTCTGTTGTATACTTATCAGCAACCGCCTTTGCCTTTGCAACAAGAGAATCAACAAGTACGTAGCTTTCAGCTGCAGCAAAGTCATCGTATGCGCCCATTTCGTGTGTTCTGCCTGAAACAGCGATAAGGTAAACATTGTCTGCATCCTTAATTTTGATCTGCGGATTTGTGTCTGCACAGTACTGTGCATCCTTTACCCTCTTACCTTCTTTAAGCTCCTTTGAGCCTCCTTCGGTTACAACATAAACTGTTGTTGAATAACCGCCTTCTTTAAGCTCACTGTTCTCATAATTCGGATAATGAGCAACGAAAGAAATATAATCGCAGTTTTCACCGACAATTTTCTTATATTTAAGGTTTACTTCATCACTCTGACCGTACTTTGCATAAGCAGAAATATTGTCCATTGAAAGAGTGATATCAACCTTACTGCCGGATGTTGATGATCCGATCTTTGTGATTGTAACGTCATCTGCCTGAGATGTGAAAGTTTTTCTTTCCCATGTACCGCAGATATCTGAATATCTTACACCGACCTGAGCTGTTTCGTAATCGGTATATCTTGCATAACCTGTACGAAGAAGCTTGTTCTGCTTAATACGGAGAGTTCCGCCCGGATGATAAGCATAAACAAAGTCATATGTAAGATCGTCAACGATATCCTCGCCTGCAGTTATGCTCTGCTTAACATATTCAAGCTCGTCCTTTGTATCCGGTGTATAACGGATATTCTGATTAGGAAGATTGAAATGCATATACTGATAAATCAGAGTATCGTTATACGGTGCACCGCTTGTTATAACGCCTTGCATACCGTTACCTGAAACCATACCCTCTCGCCATGTTTCGAGATTGTTTGAAGTTTCGCTCAACTCATAAAAAAGTTCTGAGTATGATGCTTTTGTTGAATCAGAAAATTCGTTTTCAATCTTACTGTAGACCGTAAACGGTGTCAACGTCGAGCCTATCAAAGAGAAAACCGTCATGATAATTGTGAGAATACGAATAAAAACTCCCATGTTATCGCTCCTTTAATTTCAATTACATCCATTATAACTCTAATCCGTCTAAAATACAAGAAAAAAAAGCAGAAAGACTTTGCTTTCTGCTTTCGGATTATTGATTTATCAGAAACCTGAGTGTTTCTTCAAACTTCTCATCCTGTTCTGAGGTGCGTTTTGACGGACCTTTCAGCCTTCCGCCCGCATTACGAATCTTCTTCGAAACATAACGAGAGAAAAGAAGCTCTTCAATATTTTTATCTGTAAACACAAGCCCGTTCTGGCTCAAAGGCACAGCCTTTCGTGCAAGACACATTGCGGCAAGACCGTAGTCCTGCGTCACGACGATATCGCCTTGCGAAACGAGATTGACAAGTCTGAAATCCACACTGTCTGCACCTTTTTCAACAACAACGGTTTTGGCACCTTCCTTGCTGAATTCGTGCGCTGTATCACAGATTATAAAACACTCAATCGATTTTTCTTTTGCAATCCTGACGGTGATGTCCACAACGGGACAGCCGTCAGCATCAATAAAAATTTTCATCGGTTGATCAGCCAACGATTTCCTTTGTATCTCTTGCGATCATAAGCTCTTCGTTTGTGCAAACAACATAAACCTTAACCTTTGAGTCAGGAGTTGAGATTTCGCCCTCAGGACCTCTTCTCATTGCATTGTTTACATCATAGTTGATTTCAACACCCATAAACTTGAGCTTGTCACATACACGGTCTCTGTACTGCGGATTGTTTTCGCCGATACCGCCTGTGAATACGATTGCATCAACACCGCCCATAGCTGCTGCATAGCTACCGATGTACTTTGTGAGCTGGTGGCAGAGCATTGACTCAACAAGCTTTGCTCTTTCGTCGCCTTCCTTAGCACGAGCTTCGATTGTTCTGTTGTCACTTGTACCGCATACGCCGAGCATACCTGACTTCTTGTTCATAACTGAATCCATCTGGTCAGGTGTGAGTCCTTCCTTCTTCATAATGATAGGAACGATAGCCGGGTCGATTGAACCGCAACGTGTACCCATCATAATACCTTCAAGAGGTGTAACGCCCATTGTTGTATCGAAGCACTTACCGTCAACAACAGCAGCGATTGAAGAACCGTTACCAAGGTGGCATGTGATAACCTTGCTGTGCTCGGGATTACCGAGGAGCTCGATTGTCTTAGCACTTACAAAACGGTGAGATGTACCGTGGAAGCCATAACGACGGATACCGTACTTCTCATAGTACTCATAAGGAAGAGCATACATATATGCATAGTCAGGCATTGTCTGGTGGAAACCTGTATCAAAAACAGCAACCTGCGGAACATCCTTCATAATAGCCTGGCAAGCCTTGATACCTGTAAGGTTTGCAGGATTGTGAAGCGGGCCCCACTCAAAGCACTCTTTGATTGTTTCTTCAACTTCGGGAGTTACAAGAACTGAACCGCTGAACTTTTCAGCACCGTGAAGAACGCGGTGACCGACAGCATCGATTTCGCTCATTGATGCGATAACACCGTTTTCAGCACTTGTAAGTGCGTCAACAACAACCTGGATAGCTGTTGCGTGGTCAGGCATATCAACAGGCTTGTCCTTAATGTTTTTACTTTCGTCTGCAGGAACCTTGTGTGTGAATGCGCTGTTGTCATTACCAAGCTGTTCGCAGATACCCTTTGCAAGAACTGTCTCATTTTCCATATCAAAAAGCTGATACTTAAGTGATGAGCTTCCTGCGTTAATAACAAGAATTTTCATGAATTTCCCTCCAACATATTGTATCAATTTGATTTCTGTTATATTATAAACACATAGATTGTGTTTTTCAAGCAAAATTTTGCATTTTGGAGGATAAAGTATGAAAATTGGCGGAATTGTTGCAGAATATAACCCTTTTCACAACGGACATAAGTATCAGTTACAGAAATCCATTGAAACGGGTGAGCTGACGCATACCGTTGCGGTTATGAGTTCGAACTATGTTCAGCGAGGCGAAGCTGCCATTGTTTCAAAATGGGCAAGAGCTGAAATGGCGGTAAAAAACGGAATTGATCTCGTTATTGAATTGCCTACCCTTTGGAGCACATCTTATGCACAAAGATTCGCTATGGGTGCTGTTTCTCTGCTTGACGCTCTCGGTTGTGTTGACATCCTCAGTTTCGGAAGTGAAATCGGAAATATCGACGAGCTTATCGCCTGCAAAAATGCAATCAACAGCGATGAAGTTAAAGAACGTTTAAAAGAAAATCTTGACCTTGGTCTCGGATTTGCAACAGCACGTGCAGAAGCTCTTCGCTCAGTCTGCGGAAACAGATTTTTCGACATCCTTGAAGGAGCTAACAACACACTCGGCATTGAATATCTTAATGCACTTGATACACTCGGTTCTGACATTGTCCCGATGACAATCCGCAGAAAGGGTGCCGCACACGATTCAATAATGAGAAGTGACAACTTTGCTTCTGCTTCTGAGATAAGACGAATGATACGAGAAAACAACAGGGAGTGGGAAATGTATGTTCCGCAAAGTGTTGTTGATATCTATAACCGCGAAGCAAGCGAGGAGAAAGCTCCGTGCCTTAACGAAAAGCTTGAATTCAGCATTCTCTGCTGTATGCGACAGCTCAGTGCAGAAGATATCGGTCTTTCACCTGACGTGAGTGAAGGAATTGAATACAGGATTCACGATGCCGCACTAAAAGCAAGAACTCTTGACGAGCTTTACACTCTTGCCAAAACCAAGAGGTATTCCCATGCAAGGATAAGAAGAATTGTACTTCACGCTTTTATGGGATTCACAAAAGATGATTACAAAGGAAATCCGCCTTACATCCACGTGCTCGCGATGAACGACAAAGGAAAAGAAATCCTTAAAGAAGCTAAAGAGAAAGCTAAACTGCCGATTGTTACAAAGGCATCTGACTTCGATGAGCTTGACGAGTACGGCAAACACGTTTTCTCTCTTGAGGATATGTGCACGGATGTTTTCTCACTCTCCTCCCCTGCAATTCTGCCTTGCGGACGAGAAAAAACAAACGGAATAATTGTTTTATAAAATTTCTATACCGCAAAAATATAACCCTCAGCAGTTTTTACCTGCTGAGGGTTTATCATTGTCTGGCAACGGATGAAAACCCCCGGTTCTACCGGGGGAAACAGAACGCTTTAGTAAAAACAAAAAGCAGCACGCAAATGAGTGCTGCAAAAAAATAATAACCTCCTGATATAATAGAAGCGGTTTGGCGACTGCATTACTAAAATAAAAGGAGGATTATTATGTTTAAGAAAGATGGAACAAATGAAATAAAAAGCACATCACATTCAAAGTACAGATGCCAGTATCATATAGTTTTCGCACCAAAATATCGCAGAAAAGAGATATATGGTAAATTAAGAAAAGATATTGGTGAGATATTGCGAAAACTATGTGAGCAGAAAGGCGTAGAAATTATAGAAGCTGAAGCTTGCATAGATCATGTTCATATGCTTGTGAATATTCCACCGTATTTAAGTGTAGCACATTTTATGGGATATCTCAAGGGAAAAAGTAGCTTGATGATTTTCGATAGGCACGCAAATTTAAAATACAGGTATGGATCAAGAAACTTTTGGTGTAGAGGTTACTATGTTGACACGGTAGGACGAAACAAAAAGGTAATAGCAGAATACATCAAAAATCAGCTTGAAGAAGATTTTGCAGAAGATCAGATAAGCATTAAAGAATATATGGACCCGTTTACGGGTGTCAAGAATAAGTAAGCAAAAAACAAACAGCCGCACGTGAGCGGCTGCTTGAGATAGTAATGCATTGTCAAACTTCTATGCCCCTTCCAGGGGCTTTGCCTGTAGGTGCCCCTTATAGGGGCTGTGCAAACCACTAGTTTACTAGTGGTTATGATTTGATTTTATTTATCCTTGTTCTTCTCTGCTTCGAGCTTGTCTTCGTACATTTTTCTGATTCTTTCGTATGTTGAATCAGGGAAGTCGGGATTGCCCTTTGAATAGCTCGGGATAAGCATATCGCCTGCTACATTCGGGTCTGTACAACGTGTATCATCCTTCCACTTTGCACGCTCTTCAGGATCTCTGAGATTCGGAATATCCATTGACTTTCCGCCTTCAAGAACTGAGTAGTAAGCAAACATACCAGGAAGGAACATATCCATAGCTTCATAAACGTCGATAACGTCCATATCCTCTCTGCCGCGGAGTTTTTCAACGAAGTTATACATTGTATAGAAGTCTGAACCGCCGTGTCCTGCTTCTTCAGCAAGCTTTGAAAGATGGTCTTCTGTGCTTGTATCAACTGCGTGAGAATCGTTATCTCCGTCGTTTACATCGCAGTTTACATAAAGCTTATTCATACCCTGACGGTCATGGTCTTCACGGTAGCTTTCCATGCGTCCCTTTGAGCCATAGATTGAATACCAGATTGAATCCTTAGAACAGCCTACACCGTGGATTGACTTAAGAACTGCGCCATTCTCAAGAGTGATGACTTCCATACCGATCGGGCCTGCCTTTGCGCCCATACGTGTCATACGTGCATTGAGTGCAACCTCAAAGCCTGTAACCTTAACCGGACGAAGGCCTGTGATGTGGATAAGCGGACCTATTGAGTGTGTGCAATAATAGCAAGCGTGCATATTGTTACGCCAATGCTCAGGAAGACCTCTTGTGATGTCGTGCCAGATAGACTCGCAGTTGTGCATATACTCGCCTTCACCGTATTCAAACTCACCGAGAACGCCTGATCTGTAAAGCTCACGCATCTTCTTCGGTGCGCCCATATAGCAGTAGTTTTCAGCATAAGCATAAACTCTGCCTGTTCTTTCAACTGTTTCAATAAGCTCAACAGCTTCCTTCATAGTCTGAACAGGAAGAACCTCGCTGATAACGTCAAGTCCGCTTTCCATACAGCGGATTGCAAGCGGAGTGTGCTCTGTTGCAAAGTTTGCAAGAACAACTGCATCCATATCGTGCTTAAGGAACTCCTCAAGATCATCATAGAAAACGATTGTATCGTTACCGTAGTTTGCCTTTGCCTTGTCGAGAGTCGGCTTATGGTTGTCGCAGACTGCAACAAGCTCGGCATTGTTCGAATTGACACAATAGTTGATCATTGTCTTGCCTCGGCCTGCACCAACAACACCGATTTTGATTTTCGGTGCTTTATAAATTGTTTTGTAGAATGAGCAGTCCTCATTTACCATATCGATGCTGTCGATATCGTACTCTGTAATAACAGCTTCCCAGCGTTTTTGCATACCTTCATCATATTCAACGGGTTTGAAGCCTGATGAAAGATAGCTCTTGACTGCACCTTTACGCCACTCATCTGTTGTAAGATAGATGTAATCAACTCCGCGCTCTGCAAGATCCTTGAGTGCAACATTATTAAGGTATTTACCAAGACCTTTTCCGCGGAATTCTGTTTTGATTCCGACCATATGCACCTCACCGCAGTTTACATCTGTGTGATGAACCGCAGTTATTGTACCGATGTGTTCACCTTCGAAATCGATGAAATAAGTGTCGGTGTCGGGATTTGTAAAATCATGGTTTGTGATTCTGTCTTCAAAAATTTCTTCAAACGGCTCATCACCCACAAGGCCGTTTTTACAGCAAGCAACCCAAGCCTCTCTGTCTTCAGCTGTGCCGTTGTATCTTGAAATCTTATATTCTTCCGGTAAAGCAAGGTCTGCGATAGGTGTACCTGCCAACCAATACATTTTTAACTGTGCCATAATAGCCACCGCCTTTCAAATTTGAATTTTATCACAACGAAAAATAAAGTTCAATAACAAAAAAGAAAAATAACAAAAGATTTTCAATTATTAATCGTTTTTTCAAAATAACAATCGGTCAGAGATTTCCGTTAAAACACAACCGTAAAACCTGTTTTGTTGACACACAAAAAAGATTAGTTTATAATTATATTCAGTACTAGTGCACTACCCAGAAGGAGGCTTATCTTATGTTCAAAATTATTATGTCAGTCTTTATGATGATTTCAAGTTGCTTCGGTGCATTTATTACTGAAATTGAAAGACTTCCCGAAAACAAATACAACAGCGATATCAATTTTGAAAGCATCTCCGCTGAAGAAACTCAAATCAGCGAAGAAGAAAAGCAGATGTGCCGTGACTGGTTTGACGAAAACATCCTTCTTGGGGGTGAAGCTGACGAATTGCCGTACAACTTTAAGGTTGAAAGAAAAGCGTTGAACAAAAATATTGACGACTGGAACATATCAGTCAGCAAAGAAAGCGAAGCCGGTGCCGTTTACAACGGCGGTAAAACTTCTTACATAACACTTAAGCATAAATCAAGTTCACTTGAGGCGACAGTAGAAGCTACAATATACGAAGATAAAGCTACCTGTGAATGGACAGTTTACATCTCTAATGAAGGCCAGGAAAATTCACCTGTCATCAGTGATTTCTATGCCATGGACACTGAATTTAATCTTAAAAAAGCAGAAATTTATTATTCAAAAGGCAGTAAAGATGAACCATATGATTTTGCATTGATGCAGAAAAATCTTACCGCACTCCCCTCTTCATTCACCAGCGAAGACGGCAGATCAACTGACACTTACCTTCCGTATTTTAATATCAGCGGTAAGGATGCAGGCATTGTTCTTGGAGTGGGTTGGACAGGACTCTGGAAAACAGACATCAGCAAAATTGCAGGTAATATAAATGTTAAAGTAAAGCAGGAAAATTTCAAAGCATATCTTCTTCCCGGTGAGGAAGTACGCTCCCCTCTTGTTTCAATCAGCTTCTATAAGAACGAAAATCCTCTCAAGGGATTCAACACTTTCAGAAATTGGATAAGCAATTGCGTTTATCCCGAAAACATTCCCGATATGATGACCATGCTTGAGTTTTCAGGACCGATGCACACACAGACTGCTACAGAGCTTTTTGCGGCAGCAGACGGCTACGGTGAGGAAGTATACGGCAAAGTTGACTATTTCTGGATGGATGCAGGATGGTACCAATACAAAGAAGGTTGGCACGATTCGGTTGGCTCCTGGGTTGCAAACCCAGAGCGTTTTCCTAACGGCATAGGTGAAGTTTCCGATTATGCCGCAACCAAGGACTGCGGACTTGTTCTCTGGTTTGAACCTGAACGTGTATGCAGGGATTCTCTTTTTTATATCAAGGGCAAAGAAAATGACAAATGGCTCATTGAATTCAAAGATGACGACAACATTATGTGGAACCTTGCAAATGATGAGGCGACCAATTATCTGATTAATTATATTTCAACATTCCTCAAAGATAACGGCATTTCAATTTACAGACAGGATTTCAACTTCTCACCTGATGTTTTCTGGAAGCAAGCAGATAAGGTATACTATGACAAAAGAACAGGAATAACCGAAAACCATTACGTCACAAACCTTTACAGATACCTTGATGCTCTGTGCGAAAATGTTGAAGGACTTATTATTGACAACTGTGCTTCGGGCGGCAGAAGGCTTGACCTTGAGATGACACGTCGCAGTGTTCCAGTATGGAGAAGTGATTACAACTGCAACCCTCACGAGGATATTCTTGAAGCAACGCAATTCCAGACTTTCGGACTTTCTTTCTGGCTTCCTCTTTCGGGAACGGTTACTTACAGCGAATCTGAATACGCTGCACGAAGCTCTATTATGCCGTTGACCCTTGAAACATTTGGCACAATACACGGTGAGCATTACGGAGAGTATATCAACCAGCGTTCTATGATGAACGGATATTATTATCCGCTTTCATCAGGCAGTTATTATTCAGACAGAATGCTTGCGATGCAATATTCTGACTACTCTGCACAAAGCGGTATGGCACTTGTTTACAAGCGTGCAGATGTTACAGACAGCGAATACACCGTTAAGTTAAACGGTCTGTCTGCTGAAACAATATACACCATATACGACTACGATTCACCCGAAAAAATGTTTGAGATGACGGGTAATGAGCTTATGACAAACGGAATAAAGCTTAACCTTCCCGAAGGCGAAAAAGCGTTTATAATAATGTTTTCAGCAAAATAATTACACATAAAAAATCACAGCACCGTCATTTTGACGATGCTGTGATTTTTGTTGGTGGACCTGATGAGAGTTGAACTCACGACACCTGCAATGCGAATGCAGTACTCTCCCAACTGAGCTACAGGCCCGTGAAGCAACACATATGCGTTGCAATGATATATCTGCTTACGCAGATGTGATGTACACCTTGAGGTGTGTGATATTTTGCTTCGCAAAGTGATATTTTTGCCGTTGGCAAAAGTTATTATAATATAGACTTTAAATCGTTCAGATCATATACAATAGGATATTTGCTTTCTTTTTTCTTCCCTGTTCTGTCCATAAGTATACAACCGAATCCTACTTTTGAAGCATTGTCGAGATTTGATTCTGAATCGTCAACAAAAACAGTTTCTTCGGGAAGAATATTCCACTCTTTGATTGCAATTTCAAAAAGTTTTGTTCCGCTTTTCTGCTCGTTATAGTCACACGACAATACAATGCCACTGAGATATTGAGAAACCCCATAATTTTTCAGTACCCGTCTTAATGACGGCCAGGTATCGGACAAAACCGAGATACTGTACTCACTTTTTAATTCTTCAAAACAAGGTAAAACATCATCATAAACAACAACCTTGTTGTCATTAAGCGTTACATCCTGCGCCAATTTCAATGAAAGCGTTTCATTCTTATCTTTGATGCCGATTTCAGCTAACGCCCTTTTATAAAACTCGGCAAACTGTTCAATCTCTTCTTCCTCGGTATGCAACAAATGGATACTGTCAAGATACCTGCACGAGTTTCTGAACGCTGTCGGAGTTTTTGAAGAATGCATGAGCTTAAAGAATCGTAAAGCACCGAGTATATTTTTTGTTTCGGGTGTGATAAACCAATTCCCCGTTGCAGGATAAGCAAGCACCCTGCCAAAATCAAAAACAAGATTTTTAATCATTGATTTATCACCACTCTTTTATTTTTTATTCTTTACCTTATCCCAATATTCTTTGTAAGCTTGTTCGTTTTTGTTAGGACCGGGAACATAATATTTTGCGTTTTTGAGGGCATCGGGCAGATACTGTTGCGGTGCCCAATGATTTTCATAATCGTGAGGATAGATATAAAACTGTCCTTTATTTTTGTTATCCTCACCGTCGAAGTGCATATTCTGTAGTTGTCGCGGAATCGGGCCGCTTTTACCCCTACGGATATCTGCAAGTGCGGCATCAATCGCAGCCTCACCTGAATTTGATTTGGGCGAATTGCAGACAAGGATAACAGCATCTGCAAGCGGAATTCTTGCTTCGGGAAGACCGACCATCATCGCCATATCAACTGCCGCCTTGACTATCGGAATAATCATCGGATAAGCAAGACCGACATCCTCCGCTGCACAGACCATAAGTCTTCTGCAAGCCGAAGGCAGATCCCCTGCATCAAGGAGTCTTGCAAGGTAATGAAGTGCAGCATCGGGGTCTGAACCGCGCATCGACTTCTGATAAGCCGAAACTATATCGTAATGCTCGTCACCGTCACGGTCATATTTCATTGCACTTTTCTGTGTAAGACTTTTTGCAGTTTCAAGAGTAACATTGAGTGTACCGTCGGACGCAGGCTTTGTTGAAAGAGTGCAAAGCTCAACGGAATTCATAGCCTTTCGGACGTCACCGCCACAGGCTGTTGAAATATGCTTTACAACACCGTCCTCAACGTTGATTTTTATACCTTTTTCCTCTTCAAGGAAGCTGAATGCACGCTTAACCGCAGGTTCAATTTCCTCGGGTGTTACAGCCTTGAATTCAAAAACCGTTGAACGGCTGAGAATTGCATTGTAAACATAGAAATACGGATTTTCGGTGGTAGATGCAATCAGCGTTATCGATCCGACCTCTATGTATTCAAGAAGAACCTGTTGCTGTTTTTTATTGAAATACTGAATCTCGTCAAGGTAAAGAAGAATTCCGTTCTGTGCTTCAAAAGTATCAAGCTCGGCAACAACGGCTTTGATATCTGCCGTGCCTGCAGTTGTGCCGTTGAGCTTACAGAGCTTACGGTTTGTTGCCTTCGCAATTATTGAAGCGACTGTTGTTTTACCGATACCTGACGGACCGTAGAAAATCATATTCGGCAGGTTTCCTGATTCAATTATATTTCTCAAAGGCATATTTTCGCCGATGAGATGCTTCTGACCGACAACGTCGTCAAGCGTCTGCGGTCTTATGAGCTGTGCAAGCGGTGCTGACAAGATACCCACCTCCTGAAAAATTGTAAGAAAATTATATAATATACAAACGGCTTTTTCAAGGATTTTCAAAAAAATAACTGCCCGACTTTTCATCGGGCAGTTAACTTTATTTATTGATTAAAAACCGAGAAGTGTACCGATAAGACGAACGAATGTAGCCCACAAAGTCTTGAGAAACTCAAGCACGCCGTTAGCTCCTGCACCTGCACCGCCGTTATCAATGTCTGCATCCTCTGCCTGGCATACGAAATCACAGGAAATAATCATAATATTTCCGTCTTCTGTGATTTCAACAACCTTAGCCTTCTTACCATTTACTTCAACTTTAAGTGTTTCTGAGTCAGCGTCAAAAACATAACCGTCAGCAGCACTGAGAGCGATTTTTACATTGTAAATAGCATACTCTTCAAAAGTCTTTTCGATGATTTCAGCATCTTTATTTGTTGAATAAAGGACCTCATCTGTTTCTGCATCTGTCCACTCAATGTCAGAAACCTCATATGTCGGTGCTTCAGAAAGAGCAAGACCACCAGCAAGATATCCCGCCATCGGAGCTTCAACGGTTACATTAACGTAATCAATAGCTGTTACTTCAGCCTCTGGAAGTTCTTCTTCAGCAAAAACAGAAGCAGATACAACACCGAAAGCCATAATCATTGCAAGTAAAACTGCAAGAACTTTTTTGATAGATTTCATTTCATTAATCCTCCGTATCAATTATATTTACGTTAAAATTATAACTGCAATACTTTCAAAAGTCAATACAGCAATAAGCACTAAATGTCTTGCGTTTATATTTTCTGTATGGTAAAATTAAATCAAATCTTTTAAAGGAGTCAGCTTATGAAATACATTCCTTTTGTAAACATAAAACAAGGCACAAAGTCAATTCACCGCTATTCAAACGGTAATACACTTCCTCTTGTGCAGCTTCCGTTCGCAATGTGCGGATTTTCGGCACAGACAAAATATGAAGGCGGTTGGTATTATTACCCGGATCACAGATTTTTGGAGGGCATCCGCCTTACTCATCAGCCGAGTCCGTGGATAAACGATTACGGTACCTTCCTTTTCACACCGCAGACAGACAGAGTGTATGACAATTTCAGCGATGCCTGGTCAGGACACAGGCCTGAAGAAGCCGTTATGCGCCCCGACTATATGAATGTACGTTTTCTTCGTTCAAAAACAGATTTCGAGCTTGCCCCTTGCATCAGAGGTTGTAAAATCCGACTCACATACCCCGAATCAAGAGTTCCGTATTTCACAATTTTCCCGATCAAGGGTGATTACAGTTATGAAATCGATTTTGAAAACAACTGCGTAAAGGCTTGGACAAACGGAAAAAGCGGCGGTACGGCAGTTAATTTCAGAACATATCTCGTAATTAAATTTGATCAGCCTATCAATAAAGAAAACAGCCGTTTCGGTGAAAGCGGCAACGAAGGCAAGGATGCTTGCGTTCATATCGCATTTACGGATAAGGTTATCACAGCTGATATTTCAAGCTCATACATAAGCTTTGAGCAAGCTTTTGAAAATATGAAGCAAGACAGCCTCGGCAAAACTTTCGAAGAGGTAAAGGACAGTGCTGAAGCACTTTGGGAAGAATATCTTTCACGAATTGAAATTGAAACCGATGACGAAAAGCAGATGAAAACATTCTACTCCTGTATGTACCGTACAGGACTTTTCCCGCACAAGGCATATGAAATTGATAAGGACGGCAAAAAGCTTCACTACAGTCCGTCCGACGGCAAAATCCGCGAAGGCGTACGTTACACAGACAACGGCTTCTGGGACACATACCGTTCAGAATTTCCGCTTCTTGCTCTCATCGGTAGAGATGAATATGCAGAGATGCTTGAGGGCTTCATCGTCGACTATACTGACGGAGGCTGGTTGCCCCGTTGGCCGTCAATCGGTGAAAGAGGCTGTATGCCCAGCACACTTCTTGACGCTGTTATTGCTGATGCGGCAGTCAAAGGAATCATCAGCGGTAAGGTGCTTGAAACAGCCCTTGAAGGTATGCTTCACCACGCTAACAATGACTCTGACGATGAAGATTACGGCAGAGAGGGCGCAAGTTATTACTGCAAGCTCGGTTATGTACCAAAGGATTTGTTCGGTGACAGCGTAAACCTTACACTTGATGCGGCTTACGGAGATTTTTGTATCGCTCAGGTTGCAAAGGTGCTCGGACGCGACGAGCTTATCGATGAATATATGGCTCGAAGTAAGAACTACGAAAAACTTTTCGATAAAGAAACAGGATTTATGCGCGGAAGAAAGCTTGACGGCAGTTTTGAGGAAGGCTTTGACCCGTACGATTGGGGCGGAGATTACACAGAAGGCAGTGCATGGCAGAATTCATTAGCCGTTCCTCACGATTTCCTCGGTCTTGCTGAGCTTTACGGCGGCAAAGATAAATTCATTGAAAAGCTTGATGAACTGTTCAGCGCAAAGCCCGATTATAATATAGGCGGATACAATGTTGAAATTCACGAGATGACGGAAATGGCTGCAGTTGATTTCGGTCAGTGTGCAATTTCAAACCAGCCGAGCTTCCATCTCCCATACATTTATGCCGTTCTCGGTGAGAAAGAAAAAACCGAATACTGGGTTGAGAAGCTCTGCAGAGAAGCATTCAGCTTTGAGGATGACGGATTCCCGGGCGATGAGGATAACGGTGCAACAGCATCCTGGTACATTCTCGGTACACTCGGTATTTACGATATCTGCCCAGGTAAAAACGAATATATAAAAATCAAGAAGCTTGTAAAGAGTGCCAAGATACTTGGTACAGAAATTTAAAACTAAAAACTCAGGAGGATGTAAAAATGTTCAGA
>JAZRNR010000085.1:0-23573 GCA_045648305.1 Acutalibacteraceae bacterium | reverse complement strand
CATTACACATTCCGTAATCATCTGCGTTAACAATAAGATACTTAGGCATAGTTTAAACCCTTCCTTTTTGGAAAATCAATAGTATAATTATACCACACGTGGTAAAAAAATCAATAGAAACGATAAAGTGCAAATTTTGTTTATTTTGCATAAAGTAATCCTATGACCCAATTTCTGAATCTGCACGGAAACAGTTTGCAGAGCATACAGACGAACTTGTAGCTTGCACCTATTGCATATATCGGCTTAACTTTATTTCTGAGTGCAATTTTTGCAATGTAATTACCTGCGACTTCGGGTTTCATACCCTTTTGCTCGTCACGCTCCATACCTGCAACACTCTTTGATATTCTTCCGTTATAAACATCATCACCCACAAAAGTCTTTTTTCTCGCCTGAGTGAATTCTGTACAGATATCACCCGGCTGAATTGCAACAACTCTTATATTAAAAGACTTAAGCTCATTTGCAAGTGCACAGGTATAGGATTCAATTGCTGCCTTGGATGCAGAATAGTATGTTTGAAAAGGAATATGTGCAACCGCGGCAACGGAGCTGATATTTACAATCCGTCCTCCCCCGTTTTCCCTCATATACGGTATAACTGCTTTATTAACATTCACCATTCCGAAAAAGTTAACATCGAACTGCGATTTTGCATCTTCAAGAGCCGTAAATTCAACTGCACCCGATATTCCGAATCCTGCACAGTTTATAACAATGTCGATTTTGCCCTCTTTTTCATACACTTCTTTTACAGCAGAAATAACGTTATTTTCATCCGTGACGTCAACCCGAATATGATTAACCTTTTCAACAGAAATATCGCGTCTGCTGAAATCATAAACCTCACAACCGGCATCAATCAATGCTTTTGCAGTACAGCGGCCTATACCTGAATTAGCACCCGTTACAATTGCAATCTTTTTATTCATTAAATCACCTGTTTTCGTAAATACAGATTTTTAATCAGTATAACATCACGACATTTCAATGTCAAAGTCAAATTGACAAACCAAAGCAAAATTGTTACAATTAATGCGTTAATACAAAGGAGTTGATGTTATGTTTTTAACTCAGGGAATATATGATTTAGATGAACTTGCACGGTTTAATCTGCACATTCACACCAATTTTTCCGGCTGTGCCAAGGATGAAATGAGCTTTCAGAATATCGTTTCAACAGCACAAAAAGCAGGACTTCAAATGATTGCCCTTTGCGACCATATCTACGAGCCCGAGGATCTGCCTGAATTCATTGAAAGTTGCAATAATTTAAGAAAGCTGAGAGATGAACTCAATCCTGACATAAAAGTTCTTATCGGTGGAGAATTTTCCTGCTACGCAAGCGATACATACACACTCAAAGGAATTGAGCTTGATACCGAGTACCGTCTTTATGCACAGAATCATTTCCATGTTACAGGTTGGGAACAGCCTGCCGAAAAAACGCCTGAAAACTACAAAGAGCTGACAAAAGTCATGCTGAGAAATCTTTTCAAAGATAAAGCTGCAGATACAATCGCTCACCCGCTTAACGGCAAATACCTTACAAAAAGTACAGGATGGAGCAACGAAGCTGTCGGCAGCTGTTGGTCAGACAACGAAATCGGCGATATTCTGACCGAAGCTTACAACAGCGAATGTGCATTTGAGCTTAACACAGTTGCAGTTATGGCAGATGCACCATTAGCAAGACGTATGTTTAATATCGGCAAGGAAATCGGTGCTGTGTTTACCCTCGGAACTGATGCTCACAGACTCGACAGCATTGATCCCAAAAACTTCCTTGATGATATAAAAAGAATCTTATTATAAGTGGGGTGCAGATATGGCAACCAAAGTATATACACAGGAACAGCTTTTAAAAATGCAGAAAAAGCGAGATAAAGAAATTCAGAAATGGGAAAAAGAAAAAGCGAAACCCAAAAAGAGTTATTATTTCGCATATCTTGTTTTTATAATTACTCTTATTTATGCTACTGATGAAATCGCATCCCAGATCGGCACATTGATGAAAACAGAAATTGCGAATGACTTGCTCGCATCTTTCGGCTCACGTTCAGGTACTTTTCTTGATTTACTTTCAATCCTGATTGTTCCGTTTCAGGCAATAGGACTTTTATACCGTCCACTCGCTGACCGTTGGGGCAGAAAAAAGTTCCTTGTTATCAACACATTCGGAATGAGCCTTGCGATGCTCGTAATTTTCCTTTCAAACAATCTTATTCTGTACTTTTTCGGTGCGTGTATGGTGCAGTTTTTTATTCCTCACGATATGCACGTTGTTTACATTATGGAATCCTCACCAACAAACCACCGAGGCAAAGTTTATTCATCAATAAAATTCATTGCAAATATGTCCGTCATGCTCGTTCCCGTTCTCAGAAGAATGCTTATGCATACTGCTTCAGAGTGGAGAATGGTTTACCTTATTCCTGCACTTGTCGGTCTTGTTACAAGCTTCATCGCACTTATGACTGCACGTGAGACAGACTCTTTCATCGAATCAAGACTTCGTTATCTCAGAATGACAGACGAAGAAAGAGAAGCAGAAAAGAAGCTTAAGGATGCACAGAATGCCCAGGGCGGACTCATCCCCGCATTGAAATTCGCTTTAAAACACAAGCAGCTTCGTTGGCTTTACATAACATCTTCAATCGTCAACGTTGGTTTTATCGGAACAGTAAACTATCAGATAATTATGACTTACGGCTATGCCCAGCATCACGTCAAAGAAGGGCTTTTCGCAACTCTTGAAGCTGCACTCGAAGCTGTAAGTGTCGGCGACGTAACAACAGCTTTATTTATGTTCCCTGTCGGTTGTGCTGTTTCACAGGTTATAATGGGATTCATTTCTGACATCAAAGGCAGAAAATCAGCAGCAATTGTTACCGCAGTTAACTGTCTTATTGCATTCTTTACATTCACAATCGGTTCAACACTCGGATGGAATCCGACGCTTGTCGGCTTCCTTTGCGGTGCAAGCATCGGTAGCTATTATTCAACAAATGACGTTCTTATTATGATGATCGGTGAATCCTCACCGACAAATCTCAGATCTTCAACAATGTCTGCTCAGTTCCTTGTTACTGCTGTCGGTTTTGCATTATCATACATAGTAGGCATAGGCGTACCGCTTATAACAGGACTCGGAAACGAGATTATCGGTATTGTTTCTCTTGCACTCCTTGTTCCCGGTTTCATTGGTGCATTCTTTGCACTTATACTTAAAACCCATGACACCAAAGGAATTGATATGGATACCGTTACAGGTTGCGAGTGGGATTGATTTTAAAAAATATTCCTTAGCTATATAAAAAACAAGTCACTCTTTTTCGGAGTGACTTGTTTTCGTTTCAATGGCATTATTCAAGTAAAGCAATAATATTTTTGAACTCAATCATATTTTTAAAATCTTCTGTCAACGGATATTTTTCGGTCAAAAGCTCTTTTATCTGTGTTTTGGCAACATAAGTAGTACCCAAAGTATGCTTATCAAATTTATTTCCTTCAAACATTACTGAGTGCATAGTTGTTATTCTGTCCATATTATCAAACTCGATAGCAAGGTCACACATTTTTCTGAAGTTTTTCAATGCATTAACTATATCACCAAGTTTGAAATATCGTATGCCTAAATGCCCGTAATTATAAATTACTGTTCGCCACATTTTTCCGTAATGACCGTCATCATACACAAAATTCAAAAAGTCGAGTTCTGTTTTGAAAGCGGAAAGCACCCATTCATCAGAGAAGTTTCTGTCATAGAAAAAGCCGTTGTAATGAAAATAATGAGAATACACTGTATTGAGCAGTAAAAACTGTTCTTCAAGTGTGTTCATTATTATCTCGTCACCGTTCGGATAATTTTCGGGGTAATAAAAGCAGAACATTTCCTGTCCGTCTCTCATCCTCGGCATTTCTTTTATAATTTTTTCACAGTCCTCAAAGGTTATACCGCTACCTTCTTTCTGTGAAAGACCTTTATAGAGCTCTACAATATGCCTTTTGGCTGAAATACGTATTTTATCATTGTTGCAATTCTGCTTGATGTTTTCATATATTGCAATTATTTTCGCAACATTTTCGGGTGTATTTTCTTTGAAATGAACAAGGCAAGTCATATATCTTAAAAGAATACGAAAATCATTAGGGAACTTTTCTTTAAGTTTATTTATTATTTCCAGCTTCAATTTTTCGTCTCTAAGATTATCATAAGTTTCAAGCTCTCTTATTATTTCTGCCTCATCTTCAGCTCTGTTAATCCCTAGCAGTTCATCAACACTTACCTTGAAAAAACCTGCAATTTCAGGAAGAATTGTAATGTCGGGATATGTTTCTCCACGTTCCCAGTTGCTGATACTTTGAGAAGTAACACCTAAAAACTCTGAAAGAGTTTCCTGCGTAAGTCCCTTTTCAAGCCTTAATCTTTTGATGTTTTCACTCAAATAAATAGTCATTGTTCATCACCTCTGATTTGATTTACTGACCGGTCTGCTCAAATAATACCATAATAAAACAAATGAAACAATAAAGCATTCATTGAAAACAATTCAAGTATTACTTTAAAAATAAAAAAGTAGCTGTATTAAACATTGTAAGCCAATGTGAAGTAACAGCTACTTTAATTCATATTAATCCCCTGCGGCAGGAGGTGTAAACCCCTTGCCGAGAATTTCATTTGCTTCTGTCAGAACAACAAATGAATCAGGGTCAAATTCTTTTACTTTTTTTCTTATCTTAGGTATCTCATGACTTCTTGCCGCACAGATGACAAGTTCATTTGAGTCGCCTGTGTAACCGCCTTTACCTTCGATTATCGTTGCACCTCTCTTACAGGTTTCGGTTATCATTCTCGCTATCTCGTCACCCTTCTTAGTGAAGATATAAAGCATTTTACCGCTTCCCGTACCATAGAGAATATGGTCCATAACCTCAGAACTTGCAAAAATAAGTATAGCCGCATACATCGCACTGTCAACGCTCCTGAAGACGATAGCAGCAGTTATAACCACAACGGCATCGCAGACGAGAATCATTGTTCCCATTGTCATGTGAGGCCAGATTTTTTTAAGTAATCTGCCGAGGACATCCGTTCCGCCCGATGTTGCACCGCGAACAATAATCAACGCAATTCCTGCACCGCACATCGCACCGCAGAAAAGAGAAGCAAGTAGCTTGTCGCCTGTGTATGCACCAATCAATCCCATATCCATTACAGCCGCAACACCGTCAATACAAAGCGACAGAATTACGGTTGTCCACAGGGTTTTGAGTGTAAACGCCTTTCCAATAAAAATCCATGCAAGGATTATCAACGGGACATTCAGAACAAAGCCTGTCAGACCGACGGGAAACTGCGGTACAAGGTAATTGATGATAATTGCAAGACCGGTAATTCCGCTTTGAGCGATATTATTAGGAATTGCAAAAATGTTAACACCTGCAGCATAGAGGATACAACCCAGAATGTAGTAAATATTATCAACAGCAAATTCTTTTACACTGAAATTTGCAAAAACAGACTTAATGCTTTTTCCTTTTTTCAACTCCGAGCCTCCGTTAGTTTTCGATTATGTTGAAAAGTTCTTTAATTCTTTCAATTCTATCTGAAAGATATAAGTAACCGATAAGTGCTTCAAAACCCGTTGCCATATGGTAATCACTCTGCGATGCGTTTTTCGGAAGATGACCTGACTTTGCATTTCTGCCTCGCTTGTAGACAGCAAGCTCAGCTTCTGTCAGATGAGGCATTATCTTTTCAAAAAAACCTGCCTGTGCAGATGCCTTAACCTTCTGCACAGCAAGATTATGAAGATCGTTCGCAGGTCTGTTTGCCTTACATATAAGGTCTTCCCTTACAAGCAGGTCAAACACCGTATCTCCGATAAACGCAAGAGTCAACGGACTCAATTCGTTCGGTTTAACATCTTTTTCTTTAAGTAATCTTTCCATTTTTCACTTACGGCACGAAATCAAACTCAAGGTCATAGATAACAACCGTGTCGCCTTCCTGTATTCCTTTTTCTTCAAGAGCATTAATAATTCCGCTTGACTGCAAAACCCTCTGGAAATACTGCAAAGACTCGTAATCATCAAGGTCTGTTCTCTGCAGTATTTTAAGAAGCCACTCTGCTTCTACCGAGTAAACATCATCTTCAACAGTAATTGTAAACTTACCGTTATTGTTCTGTTCAAAGAATTCTGCAGGAATTTCTTCTTTTTCAAACTTCTTTATCGGTGGAAGTGTTGCAAGCTTAGCAGCAACAGCGTTAATTACCTCCTGTGTACCCTCAACTATCGGTGCACACATAGTAAAATACTGATATCCTCTTTCAGTAAAATACTTTTCAAGAGCTTCAAGCTGTTCATCTGTTGCAAGGTCAATTTTGTTACCAACCACTATCTGCGGCAAATCAGCCATATCAGGATTGAACTTTATAAGTTCGGCATTAATCGTGTTGAAATCCTCAATCGGATCTCTTCCCTCACTACCTGCTGCATCAACAATATGAACAAGCAAGCGGCAACGCTCAACGTGACGAAGAAACTCGTGACCAAGACCTATTCCGTCACTTGCACCTTCAATAAGACCCGGAATATCTGCCATAACGAAAGAATTACCTTCACCCATTGAAACAACACCAAGCACGGGTGTAAGGGTTGTAAAATGATAGTCGGCAATTATTGGCTTTGCCTGGCTGACAACTGAAATAAGCGTTGATTTGCCGACATTCGGGAACCCGAGCAAACCAACATCTGCAAGGAGCTTGAGTTCAAGACTTACCTCCCACTCCTCACCCGGTATACCGGGCTTTGAAAAACGCGGAGCCTGCCTTGTCGGTGTGGCAAAATGGTGGTTACCCCAACCGCCTTTACCGCCCTTTGCAGCGATAAAGACATCATCGTCGGACATATCCGCCATAACCTTGCCGCTATTCACTTCACGTATAACGGTACCTCTCGGAACTTCAATCACAAGGTCAGCACCGCTTTTGCCATTTCTTTTGCCTGTCTGACCAGGTTCTCCGTTAGGGGCTCTGTACTTTCTCTTATAACGGAAATCGGCAAGTGTTGAAAGATTATCGTTAACTTTAAAAACGATATTTCCTCCTTTTCCTCCGTCACCGCCGTCCGGACCGCCTGCGGCAACGAACTTTTCACGGTGGAAAGCTACAGCACCGTTTCCACCGTCACCTGCTCTTATTTTAATTTTGGCTATGTCAACAAACATAGTATTTATACCTCGGAATAATTATTTCAACTCAGCTCTTGCAGCTTTGATATTTGCAACAAACTGCTTTGCTGTTTCTGTTATTTTCTTATAATCGCCTGTATTAGCACCTGCAGTAAGTGATGAACCGGCACCGACAGCTACTGCGCCTGCCTTTATCCATTCACCGACGTTATTTACGTCAACACCGCCTGTAGGCATCATTTTAGCATAAGGAATAGGACCTCTGATATCCTTGATAATCTTCGGGCCGAAAAGATCGCCCGGGAAAACCTTAAGGATATCTGCACCGTTTTCCATAGCCATAACGCCTTCACGCACTGTCATAATTCCGGGCATCATAGCTACTCTGTAACGGTTACAGAGTTTAAGTGTTTCAATATCAAGATACGGGCTTACGATGTACTGTGCACCGCTGAGCATCGCAATACGAGCTGTTGCGGCATCCATAACCGTGCCTGCACCAAGAATAATATCATTTTCGTCATACTTCTTAGCAAGCTCTTCAATAACTCTGTCAGCATGAGGAACAGTGAAAGTAAGTTCAATCGCTGCAACTCCGCCTTCCATACAGGCATCAACGATTCTTTCAGCCTTATCTGTGCTTTCAGCACGGACAACAGCAACAATACCGCAATCCTGTATTCTTGTTAAAATTCTCTCTTTATCCATTTTAAAATCTCCTTATCTCTGAACTCGTGCGCCTGCACCGCTGACAATTCTTTCAACCTCAGCTTTACTTGCCATGGAAGTGTCACCGGGTGTTGTCATTGCAAGTGCACCGTGAGCAACACCGTAATTAACAGCCGCCTGTGCATCGCCTGCTGTCATAAGACCGTATACCAATCCTGATGCAAAACTGTCACCACCGCCAACACGGTCGTAAATTTCAAGCCCGGGAAGATCCATTCCTTTGTAGATCTTTCCGTCTGCCCAGCAGATTGCACTCCAGTCGTTAACTGTTGCAGTCTTAACAGTACGGAGAGTTGTAGCAATAACCTTAAAATTAGGATAAACCTTAACAGCGTTTTCAATCATCTTGAAATATCCGTCAAGATTAAGTTCCTTAAGGTTTTCATCATTACCTTCAACCTCGAGACCAAGGCAGGCTGTGAAATCTTCTTCGTTACCGATCATAACATCAATATACTTTGCAATTTCTTTGTTAACCTGCTGTGCCTTTTCTTTTCCGCCGATGTCCTTCCAAAGAGACGGACGGTAGTTAAGGTCATAAGAAACGATTGTACCGTACTTCTTTGCAGCCTTAACAGCTTCAATAACAACTTCAGCTGTTGTATCTGAAAGAGCAGCAAAAATACCACCTGTATGAAGCCATCTTACACCAAGAGTACCGAAGATGTAATCCCAGTCTATATCACCTGCTTTAAGCTGTGAAGCTGCAGTATTACCTCTATCAGAAACACCGACAGCACCTCTTATACCGTAACCTCTTTCTGTGAAATTAAGTCCGTTACGAACTGTTCTTCCGATGCCGTCATACTTAACCCATTTTACAAGTGAAACATCAACACCGCCCTGAAGCATAAAATCTTCAACGAGTCGGCCGATTTCATTGTCTGCAAGTGCTGTTACAACACCCGTTTTAAGACCGAAACATCTTCTCAGACCTCTTGCAACATTATACTCACCGCCGCCTTCCCAGACGTGGAAGCTTCTTGCTGTTTTAATTCTTGAGTCACCCGGATCAAGTCTTAACATAACTTCACCGAGAGACAGCATATCAAAAGTGCATTCATTCTGCGGTCTTAAATTAAGCTCCATTAGATCAAACCTTTCTGTTCTTTTTTCTGTTTTTATAAAAATCTTTCATTGTAGGATCCTGAATCATACGTACGAACTCATATAAATGCCTTGATTTAAAAAATATAACAAACGCGATTCTTATAACGATATTTATATCAGAATTCTTTTTAAAATCATTAAGCCATTTATTCCCTATACGTTTACTTTCAGCTAATACGTATTCTTGAGCAGGTGTACCGATAGAACACGTACGGTTATAAAGTATTGACTGAAAGAGATACTGCAAACAATAAGCTTTCAGGAATTTATAATCAGAATTTTTAAGATATTCACACAAATCATCAAACGATAATGTAATTGAAAACTTGCTTTGAGTAAATTCAGATGTTACACTTGAGTTTTCTCTTGTAAAGTAATAATATAAGTTTTTATCAACAACTCCGACATTTGCATCTTTACAAAGAATTTTGACGATATAGTTTGCATCTTCACCGTTACTGAAATTTTCAACAAACTTTACTGATTTTGCAACATCATTCCTGAAAATTTTACTCCAGACAGATTTACCTAAAGCGGAACCATATTTGTATGAAAATAATCCGTTATGATCCGTTTCTTCGCATTTATAGTTAACTATTTCAGACATTGATTCATCAGTCAGGGAAGTTTTGAATTCAGGTGCACATACAATATCAAAATCCGAAAGCTCAATTGAATTAACAAGAATTTCAACAGCCTGATAATGCATATAATCATCGCCGTCAACAAACATAATGTACTCACCGTTTGCAACTTCAAGACCCTTGTTTCTTGCAGATGAAACACCGCCATTTTCCTGATGAATATATTTCACACGGTTGTCTTCTTCAATAAGTTTTTCAATAACTGCGGCAGAATTATCCTTACTCCCGTCATCAATACACAGAATCTCGATATTTTCATATGTCTGATTCAACAAGCTTCTTATGCAGTTTTCGATATACTCTTCAAGATTATAAACCGGTACAATAATACTGACCTTAGCAGACATTCTGCCACCTCTTTTCAGTTAACACTGTAAAATTTATACACCTGAATATGCATTAAAACCACCGTCAACAGCGATTGTAGTACCTGTTACAAAACCTGAATACTCCTTATCACAAAGGAAAAGCAAAGCACCCGCAAGCTCTTCCGGTTCACCAAAGCGTCCCATCGGAGTTGCCGCAAGAATCTTGCCTGTTCTTGCTGTCGGTGTACCGTCTTCATTCCACAAAAGAGTCTTGTTCTGCTGAGTTGAGAAGAATCCGGGTGCAATTGCATTTACACGGATACCCATTTCAGCAAAGTGTACAGCCATAAACTGTGTAAAGTTTGCAACAGCAGCTTTAGCGGCTGAATACGCAGGAATTTTAGTAAGAGGACGGAAAGCATTCATAGAAGTTACCATAACTATACAGCTGTCCTCTTTCATTGCCATATCTCTTGCAAAAATCTGGGTTGGAATCAGTGTACCGAGGAAATTAAGATTAAACACAAAAGAAATACCCTGAGGGTCAAGATCAAAGAAGGTTTTGACATTCTCATCCTTTTCAATGAGATCAATTTTTTCGAGTGTTTCTTTTGTTGTAGTGCCCTTAGGATTATTACCGCCCGCACCGTTGAGAAGAATGTCACAAGTTCCAAGCTTTTCAGCAATAATATCTCTTGCAGCTTTCATACTGTCGGGTTCAAGCACGTTGC
This sequence comes from Acutalibacteraceae bacterium, assembly GCA_045648305.1. Taxonomy (GTDB): domain Bacteria; phylum Bacillota; class Clostridia; order Oscillospirales; family Acutalibacteraceae; genus CAG-488. The sequence continues at coordinate 12,850 of JAZRNR010000085.1, read as the reverse complement.
AACCTACAGCAATAGCTGTACCGCCCTCTGCAACAATTTCATCAGCAACCTTCTGTGCTGCTGCTTCATTAAGGTCAAGCACCGCAATCTTTACACCCTGCTGTGCAAGTGTCTTTGCAAAACCTGAGCAAAGCACACCGCCGCCACCTGTGATTACAGCTACCTTACCCTTAAGACTTTTATGCTCTGTCATATATATTCCTCCGTATTATTTTGATTTTTCTGCCGCTTCCCAGAGTCCGTTGAGATAAGCAGCACCAAGTGCTCTGTCGTAAAGGCCGTAACCCGGTCTTGCAACCTCACCCCAGATCATTCTGCCGTGGTCAGGTCTTATATATCCGTCAAAGCCTGCATCCTGCAAGGCTTTGACTATTTCATACATATCAAGTGAGCCATCAGAAGAAAGATGCGCTGTTTCATTGAACCAGCTTTCACGGATTTTAATGTTTCTTAAATGAGCAAAATAGATTCTGTCACCTACTTCTCGGATCATTGCAGGAAGGTCGTTTGAAGCGCTTGCTCCGAGTGATCCCGTGCAGAAGGTAAGTCCGTTATACGGAGAATCCACAAGCTTAAGGAACTTTCTTAAATCTTCAATGTTTTTTATGATACGAGGAAGACCGAAAATATCCCACGGCGGATCGTCAGGATGAATAGCCATTCTGACATCGCATTCCTCGCAAACCGGGATAATTTCTTCAAGAAAATGCTTGAGATTATTCCACATATCATCTGCAGTAACATTCTTATATTTTTCGAAAAGTTCCTTGATTTCACCCATACGCTCAGTTTCCCAACCCGGCATAGCATAGCCGTTTGAGTTGTCATCAATCTCTCTGAACATATCTTCAGGGCTTTTACCTTCAACCTGAACGCCGTTATAGCTAAGGCAGGTTGCACCGTTACCCATATCCATTGCAAGATCAGTTCTTGTCCAGTCGAACACAGGCATAAAGTTATAACAAATCACCTTAACACCCGCTTTTGCAAGGTTACGGATACTTGTTTTGTAATTTTCAATATACATATCGGCTGTGGGTGCACCAAGTTTGATGTCCTCGTGAACATTAACACTTTCAATACACTCCATTGTAAGACCTGCTGCCTCAATCTCTTTTTTCATATCCATAATCACATCAAGAGGCCATGTTTCACCTGCAGGCAAAGTATGAAGTGCAGGAACAACACCAACAACGCCCGGCACCTGTCTTATTTCTTCAAGAGAAACAGTGTCTTTCTCCTTGCCGAACCATCTCATTGTCATTTGCATAAGATCAATCCTTCTTTAAATATACTTTATCTCCATTTGCAGAAGATTCAAAAATCGCTAAAAATTCTTCAACAGCCTTTCCGCCTTCAATTGCATCTATCGGGAATTTTCTGTCTTCCTTAATACAATCGTAGAAATCGCTGATAAGCGAACTATGTCCCTTACCCCAATAGTTTTTACCTACAAAACCTTCATTATCTGCAAGATGAAGCTGTTCAATACTTCCGTCAGTAATAACATAAGCATTATCTCCTTCAAGTCGGAGAGTAGCTTTTTCGCATACGACATCAATAATTACTGGAAGATTTTTCGAAAATGCTGTTGTTGCACTGTAAAGGCCGAGCGTTCCGTCCTCATACTCAAAGATCGCATGAACCGTATCCTCTACTTCAATTATGTCCTTCAGGTGGTCTGTAAAAACATGACCTGTAACACATTTGGTCTTTTTACCGGAAACATATCTCATAAGATCCTGAGTGTGTATCGCCTGATTTACTGCAACACCGCCGCCCTCTTTTTCGATTGTGCCGTGCCAATCATCGCTATAATAGGCTTCGTCACGGAACCAATGAACGGTAGATCTTACCGCTTCGACATTACCGTAGGTGCCTTTATCAACAAGAGACTTTACAAGAATCGCAGACTCATTATATCTGTTCTGGAAACATACACCGAACTTCGCATCACTCAGAAGCTGAGCCATTTTAAGTTGGGAAAGACCTTCGGCTGAAATAGCACACGGTTTTTCGCAAAGGACGTGAATACCCTGAGTGAGAGCCTTAACTGACATTGGTACATGAAGATAGTGCGGTGTGCATATATGAATGCAGTCAGGCTTATCTTCACTAAGCATAGTTTCATAATCGTAATATGCCTTACATCCGTACTTAAGTGCCGTAGAGTCAGCTTTCTCCCTGACGATATCTACAACTGATGAAATCGTAACGGATTCCATTTCACTGAGTGCTCTGAGGTGCGACTTAGAAACACCGCCGCAACCTACAACTGAAACTCTCATAATACCCCTCCGGTAAAATCAATATGTGCTGCTCATATCCTCGTTGACTACTGAAACAACGTCTTCCTTTGCTTTTGAAGAAGCAACCTTCTTCATAAGAAGTTCGTAGTATTTATCTTCATCAATCGGAAGTTCAACAGTCTCACCTGTCCAGCTTGAATAATGAGCTGCATTCGAAATCATAAGACCTCTGATACCCTCATCACCGTTTGCAATAAGCGGAGTGCCGAAGAGAATGTGATCGGCAAACGCATTGAGAACACCTGTATGCTGGTCATTAATTCCGTCTGTTTCAACATCAATTGCTTTGATATCGATACTTGTGAAACCACTTTCGCAGTTTACGATATTTTCCTGAAGTGATTCAGCAAGCTCATAAAGTGTAATCTTACTGCCGTTTTCGCAGACAAGTTTAGCCTTATCCATTGTGATTTCAAGTCTGTTTGATCCCGGATAATCACCTGTTGTTGTGATGAACACGCCTGTAGCACCGTTAGGATACTCGGCATAAATCGTTACATCATCTTCAACTTCTATATCATGCCATTTACCTTCGTGGCAGAATGCACGGATTTTTGAAGGCATACCGCAAAGCCACTGCCACAAGTCGAGCTGATGCGGTGACTGATTGAGAAGAACGCCGCCGCCTTCACCAACCCATGTTGCACGCCATCCGCCTGAATTATAATAAGCCTGAGTACGGTACCAGTCAGTAATAATCCAGTTAACTCTGCGGATATCTCCGTACTCCTTGCTGTCAACTATCTCTTTAATTTTTCTGTAAACACAGTTTGTACGCTGATTGAACATCATTGCAAATGTTTTATCCTGCTTTGCAGCGAATTCGTTCATTTCACGTACCTGCTTTGTATAAACACCCGCAGGCTTTTCTGAAACAACGTGAAGTCCGTTTTTAAGAGCTTCAATAACAAGCGGCGGATGGAAATAATGAGGAACACAGATGATAACCGCATCAACCTCACCGCTTTCCATAAGCTCCGTTGCAGTATTATATCTTTTTGCCCACGGAAGATTCTTTGCAGACCATTCAAGCTTTTCCGGAACGATATCAGCAACAGCTGTAATACGCATTTCTCTTACATCACCGTTAAGGAAATTCTTAGCGTGAGCTGTACCCATATTACCCATACCGATAATGCCGAAGCGAATCGGCTGAACCTCCTCTGCAACCTTATGCATAGCATCTGCTGCAGCCTTGAAAGATTCTGCGTGAGAAGCGTATGTATGAACTTTCATTGCATTTTCAACATCATCGGTAACTTCAAGGTTTGAAAGTCCGTCAAAGACTTTAAGATGCGGTTCAAGCGAAAGAACAGCCGTCTGATTACGCTTATCAAACTTTTTAAGAATTTCAACAAGGTGACCTTCACCCTCACCTGCCGGGACAACCTCAGCACTGTTATAAAGAGCATCCTTAACATGGAAGTATTCGATGTAATCCTCCAGCAAATCGTAAGCCTTAAGTGTATCTACACCGCACTGAATAAAGTTTGCAGGGTCAAACACTGCTCGGAGTTTGCCTTCACAAGCCTGAAGCACATCAAGACAACGCTCAGCTGTATCACCGTAAATCCCCTTTTCATTTTCGTGGCAGCAGATAAGACCGTTTTCATCAGCATAATCAACAAGAGCCTTCACACGACGTATAACCTCATCTCTGTAAGCATCAAAATCGTCGCCCTCATCAAAATAGAAGCTGAACATACGGATATATTTTGCTTCAAGTACTTTTGCAACCTCAACTGTATTTTTAAAAGCTTCGAAATGTGGTTCAAAATCATCCTTGATATTGATTTTGCCGTAACCTGAGCCGATTGAAGAAACAACCATTCCTTCCTTATCGATTTCAGCCTTCATCTCTTTTGCCTGTTCAACAGAAAGATTATTGATACTGAGCTCAGGACCGAAACCTCTGAGTTCCATATGAGTTATACCGTTAGCCTTACAGGCAGCCATCTGACCGCCTATTGTAGCTTCACCGGACTCATCACAAAATGCAGAAAAAATAAAATGTGCCATATTAATTGCCCCTTTATTTGTCAATTGGTGTCCATTCTAAACACATTGGAATTATAACACAATAATTCATAAAAATAAAGTATTTATTACATAATAAAAGCAAAAAGTGCTCCAAAAAATGAAGCACTTTTTTGTAAAATATATCAATTCAGAAAAATATCTTTATTTGATCGGATGAATGACGCAACTTTTGTATAAATACCCTCACCATCAGCTTCTATAATCGATGAAAATTTCCCGTCAAGGACTTCTAACTCGTCGTTATCAACAGAGGTTGTTTCATCGTTTTCGTCAAGCATAACAAACTCTTTTTCAAAAACTTCCGCAAACTCTCCGCCGATAACTTTTCTTACGGCATCCAACGAAACAGAAAGTAACGGTTCACCGTTTGCCCGGAAGAATTCTGAAAGACCTTTTTGGCTATCTTCAAAAACATATCCGAGTACATATGCAAATTTTTCAATCTCGGAAAGTGCTGAAAAAGCAGCATTCATGTCGGTTTCATTCTCAATTTTTTGCTGAATATAAGCACACATTCCGATTATCAACCGATAGTCTTCAACGTTCGAAAACGTACTGTCATCAACAGTTTTAAACTCTTTTCTGAGTGCTTTTTCCTTTTCAATTTCAGCAATTATTCGTTCACGCTCTTCGCTTCTTTTTTTGCCTGAAATTGTTGCTCGTATCCACACAAAAACAGTCAGAATAACAAGCAAAACAAGAGCAGCACCCGCATACCAATGCTGAGAAATATATTCAAAAAACCCCATACTTATTCTCCTATCAACAGCTTATAAATTTCACCTTTTTTATACCCTGAAAGCTTTGCCGCCTGCTTTGCAGCTTCACTGACGGAAAGGCCGTTTTCAACGCTCTTTTTTGCCATTTCTACAGCATCCTCGAGCGTTATTTTTTCGTCATTCACAACAGTTTCAGCACCGTGAACAACAAGTACAATTTCGCCCTTAAGACCGCCTTCTCCGTAAGCTTCAACTGCTTGAGAAAGTGTAGTTTTTATAACCTGCTCGTGTATCTTTGTGATTTCTCTTACTATCGCAATTTCACGGTCTCCAAAGGCTGAAAACATATCTTTAAGAGTCGCTCCGAGCTTGTGCGGAGCTTCATAAAAGAGCATAGTTCTTGTTTCGCTTTTTAACGAATCAAGATGTTCCCTTCTGCTCGGTTTATTGACACTCAGAAATCCTTCAAAAGTGAATCTTCCCGACGGCATACCCGATAACGCAAGAGCTGTTGTAAAAGCACACGGTCCCGGCACAGATTCAACCTTTATCCCGTTATCATGGCAGAGCTTGACAAGATCTTCACCCGGATCGGAAATTGCAGGCATACCTGCATCCGTAACAAGTGCACAGCTTTCGCCGCCAAGAATACGGCTTACAATCATCTCTCCACGTTCACGTCGGTTATGTTCAAAATAACTCACCATATTCTTTTTTATACCAAAATGGTTTAAAAGTTTAAGCGTAACACGGGTATCCTCCGCGGCAATAAAATCACACTCATTAAGAGTTTCAACCGCTCTGGGAGAGAAATCTCCGAGATTTCCGATAGGTGTTCCGACTATATAGAGCTTACTCACTTTATGTTCTCCTTATATTCGCCGTAAATTTTAATAACTTCTTCACTTAGTTCACCGTCATCACCGTACATTATCAGCATCGGTTCAACGTTCAGATAGGGTTTACTTCCCTTTTTACCTTCAATCAGGAAAAGCCAGGGTCGTGTATCCGGTCTTTTTACAACAAAACGTAATCTTTTCGGTTCAATTCCAGCTTCTTTCATCGCGACTATTGTATCGCTCAGTCTTTCGGGACGGTTGCACATGCAAAGACGTCCACCGAAATTCAGAAGATGAGCCGCAGCAGAAGTAACATCCGAAAGATTGCATTCAACCTCGTGTCTTGCGATCAGATCAGCCTGTGATGTACTTTTTATTCCGCTGTCAGCTGCCTTGTACGGCGGATTCATCGAAACAACATCCATTTTTCCGTGTTCAAATACAGACTTAATATCACGCAAATCGTGATTGAGGAAGGTGATTTTCTCTTCAGCTTCGCTGATTTTTGCAGATTCACAAGCCTGTTCGTATCCCTGTTTCTGAAGTTCGACACCCCAGATATGCTTTGCACATCCGTTTCTGTACCATAACATAGGGATAATTCCGCAACCCGTTCCGAAATCGCAGGCATTTTCCTTGCGCTTCGGCGAAACAAAATCAGCAAGAAGAACCGCATCCGTACCGAATCCGTGTTCGTCCGACACAATAACGCTGACATCGTTACCAAGATATTCTTTTCGGAAATCTGCCATACAATCACCTCGCTGACATTATACTATCAAAAAAACAATATGTCAAAAAGAAAAACAGGGCAGACCGAAGTCCACCCTGCGTATGAAGTTTGATTATTCCTCTACGGGAGCAGCTACCGGGCAAGCGTCTGCACATGCACCGCATGATACGCAAGCATCAGCATCGATCTCATACTTGCCATCACCTTCAGCGATAGCACCTACCGGGCACTCAGCTTCACATGCACCGCAAGAGATGCAATCATCAGTAATTTTAAATGCCATTGAATTCATCCTCCTTGTCCCAGATTTGACTATATTGTAACATATCAACGAGAAAATGCAATAGTTTTACGAAAAAATTCACTGAATTTCTACATCCGTATAATAATATTTTAAAATTTCTTCATAATCTGCACCTTGTCTTGCCATATAATCGGCTCCATACTGGCTCATACCAACCATATGCCCGTTTCCGATAACATTGATTTTTATATTGTCGCCATTACTTTTCAGTGTAAAGCACCGGCTTCTCAGTTCAAGTGCTGTACAGAAATCTTCAGATGATATTTTTTCACCGCAGATTTCAACATTCTTAACATATCCGATTTCAGTTTTTTCTGATTTACCTATCCATTTTTCTTTTGCTCCGCTTAAAACAATACCGTCAATTTTTTCAAGCCGTGACCGAAATTCATCATATGTAAACTTTACTTCTTTGCTATAGTCGGGAGAAAGTTTATCCCCGGGACTTTCTTTTCCGAGCAGATACGGGATTTTTTCCTTCCACACTGTTTCGGCATCCATTGTTCTGCCGCTGTTTAAATCGTGATATACTGCAAGTATTGGTTTGCCTTCATAAGTAATAAATTTACCTTCAACCGAATCGACTATTTCACCTGCCTTTTTTTCATATTTTTCGAAATTTTCACCCCATTTTTTCTTCCTTTCCTCTGCATTGATATATCCCTGATGGACATCAGGACTGTCACTGATATCAGCACCATTCAGGTTTTCTTCAACACCCTTGTTTTTGGTGTATACAGCGTATGTATAACAAGCAACAGCCTGTGCTTTAAGAGCTTCATCATAGCATGAAAAATCCATTTCAGCCGCCAAAGATCCAATAATATATTCCCTTTCACTTACCTTTTCGACCTTACCGTTTTCGCTTTTCATAACGCTTATATACCCGTCATCCTCCTGTATCGAAGCTACTGGTGATACAGGTTTTTCGGCGGTATCTTTCATAACGACAAGAGGTATAATAATCATTGAAATTGTAAGAATCGAGCATATTAAAAATATCTGTTTCATTTTTTGTTCCTCCTATGCTCAAATTCTATGCAGACAAGCTTAAAATAATTACTTTATGATCGCCAAAAATATATGCATTTTTCTTGACTTTGCAACTCATTATATTGTATAATGTTCTGAAATATTATTTGGCGGTGAAACTATGGGTTCTTATATAACTCCTATTACAAACGAAAACGTTGAGTTTCTTGTAGAAGAGCTCCGTAAACATAATAAAATCAATCCCGACGACTTCAACAGATACAGTGTAAAGCGCGGTCTTCGTAACGCTGACGGTACAGGCGTTATGGCAGGTCTTACAAAAATCAGTTCTGTTGACGGTTACTACATCAATGACGGTGAAAGAGTTCCTAAGGAAGGTAATCTTTTCTTCCGCGGAGTCAACATGTCTGACATCGTAAAAAATTGTCAGGAGGAAAACCGTTTCGGTTTTGAGGAAGTTGCATGGCTTCTTATCTTCGGCTCTCTTCCCACATCACGTCAGCTTGAAAAATTCAGCCAGATTCTTGCAGAATGCAGAAATCTTCCTGACGATTTCATCGAAGACATGATTATGAAGGCTCCTTCGCCCGATATTATGAACAAAATCACACGTTCAGTCCTTGCTCTTTATTCTTACGACAAGAATCCGGACGACCTTTCAATTGAGAACGTTATCCGTCAGTCAATCCAGATTATTGCACAGATTCCGGTAATTATGTCTTATGCATATCAGGTTAAAAGACGTCATTACTACAAAAAGAGTATGTACATCCATCCGACAAAGCCGAACCATTCAACAGCTGAAGCTGTTCTCCGTTCAATGCGTTCTGATAAGACATTCACAGACGAAGAAGCAAAGCTTCTTGACCTTTGTCTTATGGTTCATGCTGAACACGGCGGCGGTAACAACTCAACATTTGCCGCAAGAGTTCTTACATCAAGCGGAACCGATACTTATGCTGCTTATGCTGCTGCCATCGGTGCCCTTAAAGGACACAAGCACGGCGGTGCCAACATCAAGGTTTCCGAAATGTTCAACTACATCCGTGAAGGTGTAAGTGACACTTCAAATGAAGGTCAGGTTGCAGACTTCCTGGAAAAAATAATAAAAAAAGAAGCCGGTGACGGTTCAGGTCTTATCTATGGTATGGGTCATGCGGTTTATACCCTCTCCGACCCGAGAGCAGTTATCCTCAAAGAGGAAGCAAGAAAATTTGCACAGAAGGCAGGCTACGAAGAGCGTTTCAACCTTATTGAAACAGTTGAACGTCTTACTCCTGAAATCTTTCTTAAGGTTAAGGGAAATAAGAAGCCGATCTGTGCTAATGTTGATATGTACTCCGGACTTATCTACGAAATGCTTCAGATTCCCGAAGATATCTTCACTCCGCTTTTCACAACCGCAAGAATCGCAGGTTGGTCAGCACACCGTCTTGAAGAGCTTATGACCGGAGGCAGAATTATCCGACCGGCATATAAGAGCGTTTCAACAAGAAGAGCATATATCAAAATCGATGACCGAGTTGATAAGTTTACTCTTGACGCTGAATACGTACCGTTTGAAGAAAGGATAGGCAAGTAAAATGAAAAAAACAAAAAACGATAGCCTCATCTTGAGAATTCCTTTTTTTGCTGTGTTGGCAGCAATTCTTATTGCAGTTCCGTTAAGGGTTTATCAGTACGCCAAACTGATTAATCCATCAACAGGATTTTTTGATGAAAAAGATTTTTCTGTTATTCTAGTCTACGGTATCCTTGCCGTTGCAATGATTATCTGTATCGTTTTACCGTATCTCAGTCATAAATCAATACCGACTGTAACTGTAGGTAAGAATTCCAAAGTTTTTCTTGCTGTTTCTCTTATTATGGCAGCAGGTGCCGTTATCAGCGGAGTTGATCTTATTACTGACTTCATCGATCTTATCAGCAACGCTCCGAGATATCTTGACCGCGACGGTTTATCCGCATATATTTCAGCTCAGGGTGGAACACTTCTTATCGCTGAAGGTTTCTTCGCTGCTTTATCAGGATTCCACTTCCTTATTTCAGGACTGTCTGCACTTAACGAAAACACAGTTTCGAAATTCAAGCTTCTTGCACTCAGCCCTGTTGTATGGTGTGTTTTCCGTCTTCTTTACAGATTCAAGAGAACAATTGCTTTCACAAATGTTTCAGATCTTTTCATTGAGCTTTTCGCAATTGTATTCGCAATGGTCTTCTTCCTTGCGTTTGCTCAGATCAGATCAAAAATCGATGCAGAAGATATTTTCTGGAAAATCTACGCCTACGGTCTTCCCGCGGCAATGTTTGCACTAGTATGCTTCATTCCGAAGCTTATTCTCCTCGTAACAGGAAAAAGCGAGCTCATCAATCCCCTTCATCCTGTATGTATCAGTGACCTTACTTTTGCTGTTTATGCAATTTACGTATGCATTTCATCATCAAAAGCTGAAAGTAACACAAACAAGAATTAATTGATTTGAGGATAAAGTATGTTTTTTGAAAACGTAAGAATTGCCGCACAGCAAGTCGGTATACTTTACATCATTGTTTTTATAGGTGCTATAAGTGATAAAATCGGATTATTCACCGAAAAAACCGCAAAAGCTTGTACTGACTTACTCTTTTATATAATCACCCCTTGTGTGATTATACGCTCATTCCTTAATCAGGAATTTACTAAAGAAACAGGCATAAAACTTCTTATTGCTGTCGGTTGCGGTTTCCTTATGCACTTAGTCGCTATCGTACTTAACATTCCTTTATACCGTAAAGGCGACCGAGAGAAAAACATCCTTTTCAGATACAGCTCAATTTACGGGAATGTCGGATATATGACACTTCCTCTGACAGAGGCTATTTTAGGCGACGAAGGAGTTTTTTACTGCTCGGCCGTTGTTATGGCATTCAATGCAGTTTCTTTCACCCACGGTGTTTATATAATGAACAATGTGGACGGCAAATTTGACAAAAAGAAGCTTATTCTCAATCCGGGTGTACTTTCTGTTCTTATCGGATTGCCGCTGTTCCTTTTTAAAATCAAGCTTCCTGCTCTTATTAATGAGCCGATTTCCTATCTCGCTTCAATGCAGACTCCGATTGCAATGCTTATTTTCGGAACATTCCTTTCACATACTAAGCTGAATGATATTTTCAAGCACAAGAAAATTCTTCTTGTAGCCTTTATGAAGTTGTTGATTCTTCCGGCTGCGATGGTTGGTATTTACTATCTTCTCGGCATTACCGGAACCTTGCTTATTGCACTTACAATTTCCGCTTGTGCTCCGACAGCAAACAACACAGTAATGTTTGCCGCAAAATATAATAAAGACACAAGCCTTGCCGCACAGATTGTTGCAACTGTCAGCTTTATGTCTATAATTACGATTCCGCTTATAATCGCCGCAGTGCAGACAATCGCTTAGGAGATTTTCAAATGATTGATAAAATTCTTTCAGAAACAGCACCTGTTTACGGCTTCTGCCCCTTTGATAAAATCAAAGACTCTCTGATTGACTGCAGAGCTAAAAACAGACTTCCGGAAAATCCAAAAAGCGTAATTGTATTGCTGTTTCCGTACTACCTGGGTGACAGTGCATACGAAGGTTCGGACATATCAAAATATGCTGTTGTGCCCGATTATCACGACACCATTACTCCGATTCTTCTTTCTGCTTCACAAAAGCTTAAAGACGCTTATCCTGATGAAGAGTTTACGGTCTTCACGGACAACTCCCCTATTCCCGAGGTTAAAGCTGCAGTTTCAGCAGGACTTGGCGTTAAAGGGCTTAACGGTCTTTTCATTAACCCAATATACGGTTCCTGGGTTTTTATCGGAGAAATCGTTACAACAAAAGTTTTTGATTATCCGAACGTTGTTAATTCGCTTTGTGTGGGCTGCAGAAAATGTATTGATGCCTGTCCTGCCAAAGCAATCAGCGATAACGGTATCAATCCTGAAAAATGTCTTTCCGCTATCACACAGAAAAAAGGTTCACTCACAGAGGAACAGGAAAAGCTGATAAAGTCAACCGGGTGTGCCTGGGGTTGCGATATTTGTCAGAATGTCTGTCCGATGAACAGAAACATAAAAATCGAGCCGATTGATAACTTCAGAATCGGTGCAGAAAGTAAAGCCCGTACAGATTCTGATATTTCCGACAGAGCTTATGCCTGGCGCGGAGACAAAGTAATTAAACGAAATCTTGAAATACTGAACAAATAAAGGAATGATCGTGTTATGAAACTTATTGTTGCAATCATCAACAGTGACGATTCACAGACAGTTCTCAGCGAAATTACAAAAGCCGGTTTTTATGCCACAAAGCTTTCAACAACAGGCGGATTTCTGCGTGCAGGCAACCTTACTCTTCTTATGGGTGTTGAGGATGACAAGGTTGATACACTTCTTGAAATTCTTCGTACCAATTGCAGAAAACGAGAAGAAATCACTTCTGTTTCTCCTGCCTTTGAAAGCGGTGTAATGCCCGCAATCCCCGTTCAGATAACGGTCGGCGGAGCTACTGTTTTCGTCCTTGACGTTGAACAGTTCCACAAAATGTAATAAAGCAGGAATTTTTATGAACACTAAGATTTTTGATATGGTCACGGAGCTGATAAAAAACAGTCGGCTTCCTCATGCAATCCTGATCGACTCAGGCAACTCCGAGGACCGTGACGAGCTTGCATTGTATATCGCTTCAGCATTTCTTTGTCAAAGCGGTGTCCCCTGCGGAATGTGTAAAAACTGCCTTAAATTAAAAAACGGTACGCATCCTGACGTTATAATTTTTGACCCTGAAGACAAGAAGGAAAAAACATTCAAAGTTGACTTTGTACGAGAAATCCGTGCAGACTCATACATTCTTCCGAACGAAGCAAAATGCAAGGCATATATTTTAAAAAACACAGAC
>JAZRNR010000084.1:0-2551 GCA_045648305.1 Acutalibacteraceae bacterium | reverse complement strand
ATGACTTTAACTGCAGAATATTCTTTTTCACCATTGTTTTCACGGTAACATTTGTAAACTGTTCCGTATGAACCCTTACCGATAACTTTTTCTGTTATCAGATCCTGCCATATCTGCTCGATTTTCATATTATCCCCTCTTTTTCTATACAACTTTAATTATTTAATAACACAATCTGTTAATAATATCGGAGTCTGATGATATTGAGTATGTGCACCCATTGCATTACCGGAAACGGTAATATATTCACCGTAATGTTCCTCAGCATTAAATTCATCGGCAAAAGAACACTGAATTTCTGTTAACTCACAATCAAGTATTGATTCCGTCCCCTCATCTCCATAATAGTTTACAATAACAGGATAATCTAGTGATAGAACCGAATATGCAACAAGTTCTCCTTTGTCGGTGGTATGCTTTCGTTCAACTAAAGTACCTTTCATTGTTATTTGAGAATCCGGATATATATCCAACACGGTCTCACCCGATATTGGCGCTTGTTCCTGGTTAGGTTGTTCCGAATTTTCATCAATCGCATTATCACTTGAGTTGTGTTTTTCTTCAAACCAATAGTCAGAAGAATAAATCTTTTCAAAATCACTAACATATGCATCTACTTGCATTTTATATACAGACCAATACTTTTTACCATCAATATTTTTAAGGCCAACTGATATTTTAAAAGAACCGTCTTTTTCGTCATCATATCGCTCCCCTAGTTCCGCCAGATATGCATCCACTTCAATGGTAATTGTGCCATCTGCATTATAAACCTTATCAGCAATCGAATACTCAAGGGGAACCCAATAACCAGAAGCTCCTGACGGAAAATAATAATATCCATCAAGGTAGTAAGGCTTATAGTTACATTCCGGGAACCAATCTGTTGGCAAATCTTCAACGTTCACTTTTTTGAAATCATGATTAAATATATTCTTTGCAATCCACTTAATTTTCTCTTCAGAATATTTTTCATAAGCCCCCCCATACTCCGTTATGTATGTCTCGAACTCTACAGATACAGAATGTGGATTAAATCTCTTTTGAGGATCTGGTTGTTCGGAATGTTCAAAAAAGGTCTCATCATCATAATATAGACCATATACACTACTATGATTTAAATCACAAAGGAAGATATTGGCTAAAAATTCTTCACTGTTAATTTGAGTACAGTCGTAATTACCGTTTATGGAATATACCCAAGAATACAGATATTTGCTCTCTAACTTGCTCCAATCCTCCTCCGTTGGAGTTACAAGTAACTGATCGGCTTCATATGAATCTCTACTAAGTAAAGATTCGGTGCTTTTGTCCCAAACCAAGATTCGATTTTTAACAAAGGCGATGCACCAAGTTTCACTTGTTAAGTTTTCAGTATATCTTTTGAAAGTAACAGATGCATCATTCTTGATTTCAAAAATCTGGTAATTATCTTCAACCATTTTTAAGAGATAATATTTGTCTCCCATTTTTTCTACTCTTTCAAATCCATCTGTTTTTATCTCAAATTTTTCACCACTTGCAATATCGAGCATAAAACTTTTTCCGTCGCTATAGCCGTAAAACACCTTTTCGTTATCCCAATAGTACAGTTCTTTATACTCACCAAAACAATCAGTTAGGTACTCTTTTTCTGTCCCGTCAAAGTTAACTTTTGCAAGTTTGAAAAAGCCTTTTTCTTCTTCGAAATTTTCTTCATCATGTGTGAGGTAAAAAACAGATCCGTCAAACTCTTGGGCAAAATTTGATTTTCCGTATGCATTTTCAGCAATAAGTTTATTTTCTCTGTCACCAATATTGTATGCATACATTTTCAAATTCACAGAATCTCTTACTGCATTTTCAAGATAAACAACATTGCCCTGTGCATAAAAAGCATATAAATGAATTCCCAAATCTGCAATCACCTCTGATGTCTGTGAGGCAATATCATAAATAACCAATTCATTTAATATGTCATCTTTTGAAGATGTCTGTATTTGTGCGATTACACATTCATCATCAAAATAAGAGATTTCAGATATGGTCACATCTTCCGTTTCGACTATTTTTTTAGCTTTTCCATCTCCTTCAGTTACTATGTAAATTGAATTATCTTCCGCTGAAACAAAGCAAATTTCTTCACTGTTATACGCAGGAGCCGTTGCGGGCATATCACACACTTGTGTAGTTTCATTATTTTCTTCGTTGTAAATAAATACACCTTCACTATTTGTATAAACATACTTGCCGTTTATGGGATTCTTTGTGTATACATCTCCCGATTCCATATAAACATAATCAACAATTCCCGGATCTCCTCCATCGATACCGACATCTTCCGGTTTATCATTTCCGAATTTCAATGCAATTGCCACAGATACGGACAGCGAAAGAACAACCAGCGCAACAATACTTGCTCTGACTACAATTTTATGTCTGTAAACCCATCCCGAAACACCGGTCAGCTTTCTTTTTTCAAGAGTTTTTCTGAATTCATCGGCATTGTTATATCTATCCTCAGTTTTATATTCACAAGCCTTCAGGATAACCTCATTGAGTTCATCGCTGA